>CAZBUF010000068.1:0-22154 GCA_964495025.1 uncultured Bacteroidales bacterium
ACATATTGAGGCATCACTGCCTGCATCAGCCGATACATCGGACTCAACGGTGATCTCCATATCGTCCGCATCTGCCGTGCAGTCTGCGTTACCGTCAGCGGTGAGTGTCAGGGTGACAACATTGCCAGCATCAGCAGCATCAGCAGTATAGGTAGGCGTTAGAGTAGTGGCGTTTGTTAATATGCCGCTGCCGTCATGTACCCAGTTGTAAGTGCCGTTGCCGGCAGTTACCGCTGCATCATTTACAGTGTATGCAGAGTTTTCACATATCGAGGCATCACTGCCTGCATCAGCAACAGGGGGCTGCTCTATTGTCATGATCGTAGTTGAGCTTGTATCAGCACATCCGTTAACATTTGTAACAACAACATATATTTCATCATTATTAACCAGGGTGGTGGTTGAATATGTAGTGCCTCCCCCGTTTTGTTCTGAAATATCATTAAGGTGGAAGTTATAATTTGACCCTCCTCCTGCAGTAAAGATTACCATATTTCCTGCACATGTCACATCTCCTGCTGTATTGTTTGTGAACGTAATTACCGGTAACGAATTAACTGTGATCTGAGCGTCAATATCACCTACCAGTGTAGCAGCGCCAAAATTATCTGTAGCTGCCGTCAGCAAATAGGTAGTGTTTGATGACGGGCTTACTGTAATAGTATCCGGACTGGCCAGAATTCCACTGACGATTTGCGGAGGGCCACCATCAGTGTATGTTACGCTCCATGGAGCAGTGCCTGTAAATGAAACAAGAATATCCGCTGACTCACCGTTACAAATCGTAGCATCACCGCTAATGATAGAAGCAGTGGCTGAAATAACTATTTCTTCCAGGGCAAGTGTAAAATAGCGGTATGTGTCAAAATCAATATCAACAACTGCAGAAACAGAACCTGAGGCTGCAGTTCCTGCTACTGAGGGATCACCGCCAACCTGCACCCACTGCAAACCATCCCATGCTGCTATTATAAGCTTGTCAAGATCAGATGTGGCATTGGCAACATCGCTTGAACCGTCGAGTGTAATAACCAGTTTCGCCTGTCCACCGGCAGGAGCCTGGATATCCCAGTACTCAGTATGGCTGACAGTCGTAATAGGTGAAGCAAAAGAGGCAACATCATATCCATCCAGAGTTGGGTTAGTGAAGAAATATTCTGCTGACCAGTTTCCTATGCCTCCATAGCCTCCTGCATCAGATACTTCAATATTTCCCGGATTTCCGTTTTTGCCAACCGGGAAATTAAAATCATTGCCGCTGATAAGTTCCTTGGTAAGAGGGCCGTTAATATATTTTGTGTTGGTTGCGTAAGCAGGAGATACGGTAGCATTAAGTTTTATGGTTAGTGTATTGCCGGAGGGACTTACTGCTCCGTTTGTTAATAGTAACTGTCTGTTAATATCTATGTTTCCTCCCAGCGTAACGCCATTATTATTATTAATTTTAAGAATATTTAAAGCGCTGGTACCTGTAAAACCTCCGGAGATATTTTGATTAACAACACCGGACATCAGGACAGCTGCTGTTGCACCTGAGCCTGCACTGAATATTCCACCTGTTCTGGTAAGATCACCCTTTATTTCAATTTCCCTGTCAAAATCATTTAATACTTCAAGGGTCGCACCGCCATTTATTATAAGGTCACCATATAATAAAATATTTGCATCAGATAATCTTCTCTCGCCGGTTCCGCTGAAAGCAAGATTATTGAGTTGATATATAGTTCCCAGAACATCATAATCAGTACTTCCGCCATATTCTAAAGTTCCGCCTACGGCAGAGAAGAAATTGTCATAAATTCCAGCAGGCAGGGCATCACTTTCCACGTAAATTGTTCCTGTTCCCGTTACTATTCCAAGTCTGTGCCCAAATGTTGAGTTTAATATTAAAGTACCCTGGACTTCAGTACTGTACAAAAGTATTCCATTACCTGACGGAGTGACCACATGAGGTGAATTGATAAGGGCCATTGATCCCCTTGGCCCTCCTGCAACGGGAGGGGTCCAGATTGAACCTGTTTCAAAGTTACCTGAAGAGTTAGTTTCATATAACGGTACATTATCAGGAATAGCCCCGTTAAATGCAGCTCCCGCTACTCCTGCCGTATAGTCACCACTGATCTGGTCGTCATCAACACCGGTAAAGTTGAATATCAATAATTCATTAATTTCATCAAATGTGGAAACATCATCAAACAGGTTCCAGTTCCCCGTACCATCTGATAATAATCTTGCCGTTATATAATTTAAAACAGTATAGGGTGCAGTTACTTTTATATCGGAAGGTACATAATTCATTTCTGCTGTAGCAGAGAAACCTGATATGCCAGTAGCTTTTAAGACCCAGTGATACTGTAAAACATTGCTGGAATCAACAATCTCAGCATCAGGAGCCTCAGGATCTTCGACAATACTGGGATGCATCTCGTTTGCCGGTTTAACTGTTATCTTTCCTGTACTGTTTCCATTTCCGGTAACTGAGAATGTTACAGGTGTATATTTTCCTCCTGAGCCCATGGGAAAGACAAATGTCGAAGCCCCGGAAGGAAAGGTCTTTTGTACTCCATTATCTGTAAACGATATATTGGTTTGGATCATATTGGTTGCAGAAAATGGTGTTGCCGGGTCAATTTGTGCGTTAACCGTAAGATTTAACAAATTCCTGCCTATATCAAACAGGCCGCCGTCCATCTTTAATGTGTCAGTAACTGTTAATTCATTTCCCGGCGGTACTTTTATTCCGTAATTGTTATTAATGGTGAGTTTTCCAAACGTGCCGCTCCCTGTTAGTTGCTGTTGAATAGAGCCGTTAAGTTCAATTCCATCTCCGGCTCCTGTATGAATATGTGTGCCGTCAAACTGGCAGTATCCGTTTACATGTACAGTATTACTGCTATCCCTGAGTATCCCGTCCTGAAATTCCAGAACATTCTGGACTGTAATTTCTGCATTCGCTTCAGCAAGGCTTAAAGTATTGGAAGTTGATTTAGTGAGGTTATAAAAACCTGTATTACCTGTTATTTTCTGATCACTTGTTCCGTTAAACAAAGTAGTATTGCCATCAGGTGTGTATGTGCCATTATTTGTTAGATTACCTGAGATCGTAACATTATAGCCATTTGCATCGAATTCCGTTCCACTCTGAATTGTCAGATTCTCTTCTATTGTTATAGGCAGAGACCACAATCCGGCAAGAGGATCATTACCGCTTGTATTGTCAATAATAAGATTTTTTACAGGGATTGCCGAGTAAATACTAATATTTTGATTTATGGGTGTCAGATTGCTTCCAATCCTTATAATGGAAGACGAACTCACGGAATATGTTTGCGGATTAAGATACAGGGATGCCAGGGTAGGGCTTGTTTGCTGGCGGCTGATCAACAGCTCGCCGCCGGTGAGCGTAAACTCACTTCCCAGGCCGACTATTTCAAATACTCCCCTGTTATTGACAGTAGCTGATACCATGCCAACGTTCACCGTTCCGCCCGACTGATTATATTTTAAGTTTGCAACACCTATTGTAGGGCTTCTTCTTATCTGAGAACCTACATTAAGATTTCCTGATGTAATCTCAATCTCTGCATTGCCGGATGCTGAATATTCAATATAATTATTCCCAGCGAGATCATACATATCGACAGTACCTCCGCTAATACGCAATTTACCGTCGAGGTAAATTCCCGAATTTCCTGATACGTTAACTTCACCTGTGCTGACTTCCAGAGCCGCTGTTCCCGGTATAGTAAAATCATCGTCTCCTGTGGTAAGGTTTATATCAATACCTGCATTATCAAGAATTAATGTTCCGTTTTCAAGCTCCAGAGCTTTAGGTACTCCAATTCCACTTGTAGCTCCACCCAGATTGAAATCGCAGTTTATAGCGGCTGACACGGTCTGATCACTGCCCTTATCGACTATCAGGCGATAGAGGTTTGGAGTATCTCCTGATACTACATCAAAGGACATATTGTCATCACCCGGCAGGGATAATGTTATCCGGTCCTGGTTTAATGCAGTGAATAATTGCAGTCCGTCAGTACCTGCGCCTGCCGAATTCTGTATTATATCACCATATACTTCGAGATAATGATTAGTGGGTCCGAAATTAGGGGTTCTTACATGTATAACACTGTTGGCGTTGTTCATAATAACATCACCATATACCGTTACTGTTCTTGACGTACCATTATTTCGGAAGCCCAACTCAGCGCCTCCTCCGCTGGGATCACCTTCAGCACCCTCAAATTCAACCATTATAAGGTCTTCCATGACAGTTATATCTCCTGATGCTCCGGTAGCAAGTAAAAGGTTGACATCACCCAGTATCTCGAAGTCGCCGTAAGTTGTTATATCATTGGCTATTGTAAGGTCTTTGTCATTGTCTGACCAGCCGTCTGTAGCAACTATCATATTAGGTGCCACACCGGAAGCATTATTAAGGGTATTCGGATTTGCCCGGCTTTCATATACAATGTATGCCGAATCTTCACTAACAAACTCCCCAAGGTCCATCAGGTTCATATAAGGATCTGACCAGCGGTTCCAGAACATACCCTCGCCACGCACCAGGCCGGCATTCAGATTACCATTTGTTTCGTTTATACATAATGTCGGCCTGAACTGGAAATTTGAGCGGTAGTAGCGTGGTACAGGATCTCCTGCTATATCTTTCATTTGAGTAAAGACAACCTCGGCACATGATTCTGTTACGTTGTCAGCCCAGACGCCATGAGGCTGGCCTCTTAAGGCTACTTTTGGGTCGTCCCATGGTACCCAGCCAATAACTACAATATCGCCTGCTGTTGGCCATTCACCATCGGGATCACCTGCCGGTATGGCCGGCTGACGGCTGTCATGCCAGTCTTTCTCATCTATCGGGCCATCACCGTTTGCATCAATCAACAGGTCACTTCTTGTCCATGTTTCCCTGTCTCTCCAGCGTGGCTCCCTGGCTACAATTCCTATATCAGCACCATGGTCCCTTGTATAGTATATAAATACCTGGCCGGTGAAACGGGCATTTTCTCCGGCAGTATAATTAGCATTCTCCAGGGTAAATCCGCTTCCGCTCCCGTTGAAACTGATGATATTATTTATATCATCAACCTCAGCTATATCTTCGGAAGATCTGGTATAAGGAGAGTTATCAAGTACCTTGCCGGGTTCAAATACATTATCACTGGCACCATCACAATCATCCTCATAGTAATGGTACTGATAAAGTGATACTGTGGGAAGAGACGAAAAGTCGTTGTACCTTACCCTCCAGTAATATGACAATATGTTTCCGCTGGGATTGGTTGTGGGTAATATGGTATCTACAGGGTTAATAGTAACATAACCATCATCTGTAATACCACTTATAGTTAAAAAACCGGGAGTGTATTTTGAATTTCCACCCAAAGTAAAATCAACGCCGTCAGTCCCTAAACCGACAGGAAATTCAAATATTGCATCCCCTTCAGTAGGATCAATTCCTGTTGATGGAATATATATTGTTAAACCACCATCTGAAGCAAGTCCTGATGTTATAAACATGTCTTCAACCGAGGGTTGGCCCCCTGCTGTTTCAGCAGGATCAAGGTTAAGATACAGTTCATCAAGTTTCAGATTGTGATTACCCAGGTCAATACGTCCGTGCCCCCAGTCCAGTCGCTCCATATATACATCACTGTTCAATGAGATAATCTGATCCTCGCTGCTGAGCCTGACATTTCCAAACTTTGAATTATCATCCGTAAACATTTCAAACGGGTCGGAATTAAAATAAATCAGGTCATTATTACCGTTTGATGTGGCATCAGGTGTAGCGCTTCCGGGATCATAAGCACCAAGGGTTCCGTAGTTTATTAAAGTATCGATATTAAACCTGATACTGTGAAAGCCCTGATCAACAATACCACTTTGAAGAATAAATGCGTCCCCGTCAATATGCAATAATATATTTGATGTGCCTTCGAGGTCAGCGCCTGATTTGCTGGATGCAAGCGAAACAACCTTATCCTGAGGCTTATCAATTACCATTCGCCAGAAAAACTGCTCACTTGATCCGCTTATATTTAAAAATGCCAGCTCACTGTCATCATCACCGTTAATAGTTGTAGTGTTTGGATTTGCCGGGTTATACACATATGTTGCTCCTGTGTTTATAGTGAAATCTCCACCAATACTTACATTATTGCCGGCATGGTCGAAAGTAATACCACTGCCAAGAGTAAAATCGTTCAGAACGGTGAAGGAGTAAAGGAGATCTACGTTTGAACCTGTAAGGATATTAACGTTATAAAAGGGAGCTGTTGAATATATTGTAGAAGTAGTACTGTAATTAATTCGCAGCTCACCTCCTGAAACATATATTTTATCATCTGTTGATTCAATTCTTATTGCTCCGGCAGTTGAAATAGCCTCAATAATTAATTGCCCTCCTGTCATTGTGAATGTCATGTCAGGATCAACAAGTCCGAAAATGGGATCTAAGTCTTTAATTTCTCCATTTCCTCTGATACGGGTTATTCCTCCGGTTTGTATATAACTGTAATAACCTGTTGAAGAAAATCCACTGATTCGCAACTGTGTAAGGCTTATCTCGCCGCCGTCCACCTGAAGGCTCCCGGCTGCCTCATCGCGGTAACACATGCCCGAACTATTACCTGATGAATAAAAACCGTCACTAATAACAAAATCACCGAATAAATAAGTTCCCTGATTTGAACTGCCATCTACAATTCCGTCCGGTGTTGAATATGACAGACCTGAAAAATCGAATGTGGAAACTGTCGTGGAATATACCTCAACATTTTCCCCGTCAAGCATAAATTTTGCATTTTCACCTATGGCCCAGTCATTCCCGCCTTCAGTTAATGAGGGAATTAACAGTTCACCCGTGAGTCGCAGTGTACCTGCCTGGATCCATAATGCTTTCCTGTTTTCAGGATGTCCGGGGACTGTCTCATCCATGTCATCGTCATTTGTGCAAAACAGTCCAAAATAGCTTTTATCCTGGGCATAGAGGGCCAGTTCATATGTCTGGTCGGTACCTTTGTTTATTACAAGAATATAAAGGTCAGTAGTATCGTAACACTGGAAGGTATTGTTATGTGACCCTGTAAAAACCAGCGAAACAGCTCCCGTTGCTGTACGGTTTTGATAATTCGGGACCGCCTGGTTTGTTAAACGGATCTTTCCGTTGTTGGTAAAATCGCCATTTACCGTAAAAACGTGGTACCCCTTGTGAAAATTGCCATAGCCGGCGGCAGCTGCCGCACTGTATGCATCTGCCGTTCCAACGCTTATTGAGCCATTACCGGCAACAGTTACATCTCCGGTAACTGTAAGGTTTAATCTTGTAGTGCTGGAATTGTCATTAATCCGCAATATACCTTCTTTTACAGTCAGATTGCCGTTAACCTGGTAATCTGCAAGTAACGTAACGGTATTTGCAGGATCATCAAGGTCAATTTCCAGGTTATAAAAGGCCCTCACATTATTTAAATTATAACTACCGCCATAATAAATGACGGTACCCTCACCCTGGCCTTCAGTAACAAAGTGGGTTGAATCGCCGGCAGGAAAATTGTCCGCTGAAAGCAATATTTTTCCTGCTCCCTTGATCTCTGAAAAACTGTGTCCTGTGGTTGTAGTAAAATCAAGCCGTCCATTAATAGTAAGGACGGCATTAGCCTTGTTATCATTACCCGCCTGTATTGTTACTGTTCTGCCCGGCAGTATTACAACATTATCGGTTGCAGCGGTAGGCGAAGTTGTGGGAGTATAATCAAACGGGTTATCAGGCAAAGAACCGGAGGGATCAAGTGTCCAGATCGATGAGTCTTCCCAGCTCCCTGAGACTAATGTGTACCATGTCTCACCTGATAATGAAACTGTACATGAAAGTAATACTAAAACAAGTGATAAGTACTTAAATATCCTGATGCTGTAAGTTTTTAAATAATTATTCATGGCCAGGGCTTAGAAGGTTTAAACAATAATTATGTCCTTTGTATTTCAATAGCTATCTGTTACTGAAAACTAAAGTTAATATTATTAATAATTTGCAGCAAATTATTTATCCACAGACTTCGGAATATTTAGTAATTATGGGATTAAAAAACATTAAAAATATGAGTAAGGAAAATATATTTAATATATTTAAATATGACAAGTTAAAACTGCAATATGACCGGAAGTTATGCTATAATTAATTTTTTGTTATGTGAATTAGCGGTTTCCATGATTTTAATGATACCTGTAATATTAATTATAACACCGTAAAATTTCTTTTTCTGCAAACTAAAAATTACATTAGTAATCAATTTTATTTGTTCATAAAATCTATAATTACTTTAATAATGAGTAAAGAATATACTAAAGAATTACTGTTGGATTTCGGGCCGGACGGTATGGAGCTTATTCCTGTGATAACTCAGGATATTGAAACAAAAGAAGTATTAATTTTAGCATTTGCGAATAATGAAGCTTTTAAGGAAACCAGGGAAAGTGGATATGCTACATATTTTAGCCGTAGCAGGCAACAAATATGGAAAAAAGGCCTCACATCAGGAGATATGCTAAGGGTCAATGAAATAAGGATAAACTGTGAGCAGAATTCACTATTATACCTTGTAACCAGGGTTGGAAAAGGTGCCTGCCATGCAAAAAGGGAGAATGGGATGCCACATAGTACATGTTATTACCGTAGAATACTGGCGGATAATAAACTTGAGTTTATTGAAAAATAATACATAAAAAACAGGCTTACAATGAAAGAACAAAGTTTAATAATAGGAATGCCTGCAGGTTCATTGGCAGATCCAAAAAGAGGAGGTAACCTGGTTAAGCTGATGGAAATTGCCGGTTTCAAAACATCAGGGTATGAATCGGGCGGTCCCAGTAAGTTTAAAAGTATCAATTATTTATACGGATGGGATGGACGACCCCAGGAGTTTGGTTCACAGCTGGGAGTTAATGAGCTTGACGTGGCAATAGCAGGTGACGACTGGATTTATGAACGGATATTGGAACTTCAGTATGAATATGATAAAAAAATTAATCCGGAAAAAGTGTTATCCCTTAAAAGAGGATATGTAAAAATTGTGGGAATCATTGATAATGAAAATACATTTAACAATATAGAAAGCTTCATGGAGAAATTATGCAGCGAAAAAAGCATAATTACTATTGTATCTGAAATGCCATATATTACACTAAACTGGATACGTGAAATATTAAAGAAGATAGGGAAATTGGAGAAATTTGGCAGTTTCTCTGTCCAGAAATATAAAACTCCGCCAAAAATCAGTAATGGAGTAATAGTATATGAGACCTGGGGCAAGACTGAAGCAAAAGTGAAAAATCAGGGCGCTGATATTGGTGTGGAGATAACACAAACAGGAAGTGCCATAATTAATTACGGCCTGAAAATAATTGATACTGTAATGGACTCAGAAACAGGAATATGGATAAACCCGGCATTAAAAGATAATGCAGAGAAGACCGAACTGCTAAAGATGCTGCTGCTTAACTTATATGGAGTAGTAAATGCAGAAAACAAAGTAATGATCCTTTTTAATGTCCCTAATACGCACGTGGAAGAAGTGGGAAAATACCTGAGCAGTAATAACCTGTTTGCAGATGAACCGACAATGAATACCGGTAAAACCTTTACGGAATTCAGTATACAGGTTGATATAGCTAATTCAGATATACCTCTTGCAAGAATTCGCTATGAGCTGGCAATAAGAAAGGCTGTTAATATTAACACAATACCTATTGATTCATCCATCCAAAGCATTGATGTATTAGGTTTCTAATTAATAACCATAACAAAACTTAAATAACTTCATATATTTCCGATATTGCCGTTAAGCATTAAAAATCAGTAAGGTATATTGGATTTCATATTCCCGGATTATAAAAAAGGTGATGATTATCACCTTTTCCAGATGATTTACATCACCACAAACCATATTTGTCACAAATTAATAACAAATCTCATAAAATTGCTGTATACATAAGTAAAAATGTGTTATTTGAAATGATTACTAAAAACTGACTTAGGCTTAACAAAATTTAGTTACAAAATACATTAATAAGATTTTTTTAAGCATAGCGAACAACTTAACAGCAATTAACAAGGGCATAATCTTAAAAATATAATTATTATCTTTTTTAAAAACAGTCATTATCATTTGAATAAATAATACCTGAAAAAATGAAAAAAATTGGTTTGTTAATAATAGTAATATCCGGGATTTATAATTTGAATATCAAATCACAAATCACTGTTGTCAGTAAAGATCATTATGATAATTCTGGGAATGCTGAAATAATTACTTATAATATATCCAGTGAACCGGTGATAGTAATTAATCATGACATGATAGAGAGGTTTAATAGCGTATGTGCCGATGGAGAATACCTTTCATGGAGCGATCTGATTTTGGGATATGATACGCAATCTTTAAGTGATTTATATCACGCATATGTCAATTATGACTCTGAAAAAGAAAGCCTGAGTGATATAAAACTGGCGCTTGAACAGAAAAAAAATGAAAATGAGAATCTTAAAATAGAACATAGTGAAGGATTTTTTGCGAAAGCCCAAAAAAGAAATACAGAAAATACAAATAAAGCCTCTTCAGTTATGATAGTGCAAGTAGTGGAATAAAAACAACCTGCTATATAAATTTCCATGAATTTTATTATGGATGATCAAAAAGAGGCCAATATAAATAATGACCCTTTTGTATTTTACTCTATAGCCAATTTACAATTCTGATATTTTCTCCCTACTACTTGTTTTTCTCTGCACATATTTATCATCGTAAATAATAGCATTTTCCTTTATAATGACCGGCCGCATGTCTAATTAATATAAGTAGACAGAACATTGGCTATTAACAAAATTACATATAACGGCCGGCTTTCTGATATTGTCATTAACCGATATTTATCGCTTCTCTATTTGTTTAATGCCAAAAACAATCAAAAAGTAACCCTCTGAAATTTTTTTTAATGTTCGCCTTTGATATATCTAAAATAATTCTTCCACCACAGGGCTGTAACTGTCAATAATTCTAACATCTTTGCTTAATAACTGAATTGAATGAGGGGTATTTGAAGGAACATAAAAAACATCTCCTTTTTTCATATGTTTCTTCTTATCCCCAATAATGACAAAGATTTGCCCTTTTGCAATATAGGATATCTGTTCATGATGATGCGAATGGAGGGGTCCAGGTTTTTCCGCAGGACCAATAGAGTAATCGATAATTGCTGTCATCAGATTTTTAAGATAAAAAACCTTTCTGTAAACTCCTTCTGTAATTTCTTTAACTTCAGTTTCATTTTGCTTTGAATTTGCCATGGCTTAAAAATTAAAATTATTTTGAAACGAAAGCCCTATACAGTATTTGCTATGTAAAATACATAAGAAGTAATCAGTTAATTATCACTATTTAATATATTATTAGTAAAGTTATAATATTCTATTAATTAAATAGTTAATTTTTATATTAAGTTTTTTTGTAATAATTATTTGTATTTTTGTTATTGGTTACCTGCATATAGATTTATTGTATAGAAAACTATAGGAACGCAAATGTTTTACGTTGACCGTGATAACTCAAAACAAAAAAAAACGTATATATTTTACAGGCATTTACCGGAAACGGGCTTTGTAATTACATGAGTACTGCAGATAATATTCACGGTTAAAAAACTACTATTATGAAAATTAACTTTATAAAGAGTACGGTTTTCTTTCTGTTTGTACTGATATTTTTTATTTCAGCGGGATGCAGCGGCGCCAAAGATATTCAGGAAAGAAAAAACCTGATGATACCAAAGAAATCAGATCTGCCAAGAAATTCTAAATATCAGGAGTCAGGGAAAAGAAAAACTTATTCAATAAAGCATAATAAAAAGAAGAAACAAAAGAAAAGAAAGTATTATTAGAGATAATAGTATATTATTGGAGTATAAATACTACCGGAAAAGTGAATTGCACTTTAACGGGTTTGCCTCTTTGTTTTCCCGGATCCCATTTGGGCGATGAATTTATAACCCTCAGTGCTTCTTTATCAAGGGCTGGATCCACACCTCTGACAACTTTAGCGTCAACAACCTTGCCTTCTGTATTAACAGCAAATTTTACAAAAACCCTTCCGCTTATTCCATTTTCTACAGCTATTTCCGGATAGCGGAGGTTTCGCTGGATCCATGCCTGGAAAGCATTATGATCTCCCCCCCTGAATTTTGGCATATCTTCAACAATAATAAATGTTATTTCTTCCGTCTCTTTTCCTTCAAAAGGCACAGAATCAATTTCCGGGTACTGACTACCCTTACGTAACCCGGCCTTCTTTGCAAATCTTATACTGCTTTTTTCCCTGGCCGTTTCAAATTTCACAGGAGCCGTCATTTTCGCCTCATCTTCGGTTATTTCCATATCGTTCAACTCAATCTTTGTAATGGCTTTATAATTATCAGCTACCGGAATTTCCCCGGATGATTGTGGATCAGATGATTCTTCCGGGATTTCAGAGCTTGCATCTGATTCCTGCATAGCTGTTCTGTCAGCCGTTTTATATACAGCAGAAGTGCTTACTGTAGGAGGAGTAACCTCTTTTGCCGGTGCATCCGGTCTTTTTATTTCAATTACCTTTATAAATGAATCGGGCGTTTGAATTGCAACAGTTTTTTCCCGTTCTTTGCCCGCCTTTCCTGGCAATCTTTTACCTTCTTCTTTCTGCATATTTTCAGTGACAATATTGCTTTGTTCCGTTTTAAGATAATTTATAAGTAAAAACAGTCCTGCCAGAATTAATACTGAGGCAGCTAATGAAGAATAGGCAAATACCTTTTTGTTTATGGATAATAACCTTGTATATACAGGTTGATTTATCCGGTCAATTTTCTTATTCAGTTTTTTTACAGTAGTAAACAATGAATCTTTAAGTTCTGTGTTACTATATCCTTCAACAGCTTCGGCACAAAATTCACACTCCCTGATATGTTTCTCAACAGATGCTTTATCCTCAGCACTTAATCCTGAATTTAAATACCTGTCTATTGCCCGCACTGATAAACAACCTCCGGGCAGGAACAATTCCTTATTGTTATTTTGTTTTACCATTAAGTTCAATTAAATAGTTCTTAAGATTTTTTTTACCATTCTGAATATGACTTTTAACCTGTTTTATGCTATATCCTGTAATTTCAGTTATTTCTTTGTACGATTTATTTTCCATATACATCAGTTTGATACAATTTGCCTGTTCTTTTTTAAGCTTTTTAAATGCTTTTTCCAGCTTATCGGTAATAGGCACCTGTTCATCTTTAAACACTTGATGCATTTCATCCTGTATTTCCACACTTTCTTCCATAAAACTTTGATAGATTCTTTCTTTCATTCTGATATTAACTGTTTCTGCCCGTAATGACATTAAGCAGTGATTTTTTGAAACACTGAATAACCAGCTTTTGAAATTTAAAACTTCATGCGTTTTAAGTTTATCTATAAGACTTTCAAATATTTCCATCACAGCATCTTTGCTCTTGTCCTCATCTTTCAGATATTTCAGACAAATACCAAATACAAGGTGAGTATATCTTTTAAATAACTCGCCTATTATTCTAACATCATGGCATGAGAAATATTCAGCAATCAGTTTTTCATCAGTAACATTATGATATACTGTTATCCTTCTTTCAATATTTTTTTTATGTACCGGAAACAATTATTATAGTTTTTCATAAAATTAAATAAATCTGCAATTTCAATCAACTTTATTACCAGATATCCTTTAATCAATTCATTATTAATGATTTGTGGCTACTTTTTTTTGGAGGGCACCATTGATGATCAATGATCCCATGGAAATGAGTTAAAATTTTTATGGAATTTGAGATACCCCTGCATCTTAATATAAAATCAAATTAAAAATCAGAAATCATGAAACAAAAAAAGCTGGAATAGCAGATCTGTTAAGGTCACATATACGATTCCCATAAATTTTGAACTGCAATAAAATAGTATTTAATAATTCATAAAAATTGAGATCATGAAAACAATAATTTTAAAAAGACTAAAATCAAGGAATATAATAGAAGTATTAATGTTAATTGTTTTTCTAATGCCGCTAAGCCTGGCTTGCAGTCAGGTTGGTGAGAATGACGATAAAACGCTTTCTCCTTATTTCTTTGTAAAAAGTGATGATCCTGAAACGGATCAGCTACCTCTTGAATCCACTACAGCAAAAGTGAGTATTGCAGGAGTAATTGCCGATGTTAAGATACAACAGGTATATAAGAACGAGGGCAGGAATGTCCTGGAAGCAATATATGTCTTTCCGGCTTCCACACGTGCCGCTGTTTATGATATGAAAATGAGAATCGGAGAGCGTGAGATATTTGCTGTTATTCAGGAAAAGCAGCAGGCACGGCAGACTTATGAACAGGCCATAAAGGATGGAAAAAGTGCTTCATTGCTCGAACAGAAGAGGCCTAACGTATTTCAGATGAATGTTGCCAATATAATGCCCGGTGATACGATAGAGGTCGAGCTGAGTTATACGGAATTTCTTATCCCGGAATCTTCAGTGTATGAGTTCATATATCCTACAGTGGTAGGACCAAGATATAGTAATCAGAGTGAGGAATCCGCGCCTCAGGATACATGGATATCAAATCCGTATCTGACTGAAGGTAAAAAACCTTCATATACTTTTAATATAAGCGTTGATATCTCTGCAGGTTTACCGATAAGTGATATTCGTTCATCCTCACACGAGGTTGATATAAATTTCGAAAATATGACACAGGCCGGAATTAAGTTAAAGAATTCTGAGAAATTTGAAGGTAATCGCGACTTTATGCTTCAGTATCGCCTTTCAGGCAATAAAGTTGAATCGGGCATCACGCTGTATGAGGGAAAGGATGAGAATTTTTTTATGGCTATGATCCAGCCGCCAAAAAATGTTATTCTTTCAGAGATACCACCAAGGGAATATGTTTTTATTGTCGATGTTTCCGGCTCAATGCACGGGTTTCCCCTGGATATATTAAAGAAATTATTAAGAAATCTGATAGGTAACCTTAGAAGCCAGGACAGATTTAATGTCCTTCTGTTTGCAGGGAGCTCAAGCCTGTTGTTTGACAGATCCATGCCCGCTACAACTGAGAACATAAACGATGCGGTAAAGCACATAGATAACCAGTATGGGGGAGGAGGGACAGAACTGCTGCCTGCCCTGAAACGAGTACTCGCCCTGGAAGGAACGGAAGATTATTCCCGTTCATTCATCATTGTAACAGACGGGTATGTGTCAGTTGAAAAAGAAGCATTTGACCTGATAAGAGAAAATTTGGGAGAGGCCAATTTCTTTGCCTTTGGAATCGGTTCATCGGTGAACCGTTATATAATTGAAGGTATTGCCCATGTTGGAATGGGTGTTCCATTTGTTCTGGCAGATGCAAACGAAGCTGCCGGCAATGCTGAAAAATTCAGGAAGTATGTCAGCTCTCCGGTTTTAACCAATATTAAGGTAAAATACCCGGGATTCGATATTTATGATGTTGAACCTCAACACGTGCCTGATGTTTTGTCTGAAAGGCCAATAGTGATTATTGGAAAATACAGGGGTAAGGCTGCCGGCAGTATCGTGCTGAGCGGAAAGACAGGAAAAGCTGATTACAGGAAGACCATAGATATCTCCGGAATAAAGCCATACGAAAGCAATAAAGCTCTGAAATATCTGTGGGCAAGGAAAAGAATACAACTTATGGATGACTACAATAATATAGGTAATGAAAAGGGACTTACTGATAAGATAACGGCATTAGGACTTAAATATAATATTCTTACCAACTATACCTCTTTTGTTGCTGTGGATACTGAAATAAGAAATACAGGTGGTGAGGTCACAACCATAAAACAGCCTTTACCATTGCCTGAAGGAGTAAGTAACTATGCTGTTGGTGGTTCAGGCGGGAAAAGTTATGTGAAAAGCGCGCGTTATTCCGCATCACCGGAATTAGCAGAATGCAGTTTTGAAGATGAAATAAAAATCGTCTCTATTGATAATGATAGTAAGCAGGCTGATACCAGGAAGGTGGAAAGTATAGAGAAAATGCCTGAGTTCTCAGGAGGACTGGAAGCATTTAACAGGTATATTAATGATAATCTTCGCTATCCGCAGGAACTTAAAGATAAAAGAATTACAGGAAAAGCCTTTGTGGAATTCACAGTCAATAAGGATGGTTCTGTAAGTGATATAAGGATCCTCAGAGGATTACATGCTTTGCTGGATAATGAAGTGATCCGTTTGATAAAGCAATCGCCAAAATGGAAACCCGGCATCAGAGGCGGCAAATCTTCTGATGTGACAATCACTATTCCTGTATCAATCAAATAATAAAGGATGTCAATATCAGTGTGGATATAACTGATTATCCTTAAATATTCAAACCTGACAGGCCCGTTATTTGCCTGTCGGGTTTTTTGCTATAAGTGTGTTTATACCCCTGTCATGCTTCTTTTTTCATGTATGTTATTAAGCATGTTTTTAGAATTGAATAAAACTATACTGTTGTATTATTGAATAAATACTAATTTTGCCAGGTGATTGAATTGTTTGTTACAGATATATTATCTCAGGTATATCAGAAGAACAAAATATGAATTATGTTGTTATTGCTGAGAATTTAATATTGAAATCATGGAAAATAAGATATATTCAGTAATTGTAGGCACAGGCAGTTATATTCCACCCAAAAAGGTGCCAAACAAAGCTTTTTTAAGAAATGAGTTTTACAATCCTGACGGTACAAAGATAGATATGCCCAATGAAGAAATAATTAAAAAATTTGAGGAAATAACAGAAATATATGAACGCAGGTATGTTGAGGATAACCAGTCAGCTTCTGATATTGCTTACCTGGCAGCTGCAGATGCCCTGAAATCTTCAGGAATTGACAAGGAGAGCCTTGATTATATAATTGTTGCACACAATTTTGGTGATATACGAACCGAAAGCAGGCAAATAGATATATTGCCCAGCCTGGCTTCAAGAGTGAAAGAAAAACTGGGGATCCATAATCCGAACACCGTTTCGTACGACACTCCTTTTGGCTGCCCCGGCTGGCTTCAGGGTTTGATCCAGGCAAATTACTACTTAAAATCAGGTGATGCAAAAAGAGCTTTGATAATAGGTGCGGATACATTATCAAAAATATCCGATCCCCATGACAGGGACAGCATGATTTATGCTGACGGGGCAGGAGCAACAATACTTGAAGCTGTTAACAGTGAAGAAGCGGTTGGTATACTTTCACATGTTACACGGACTGATACTTTTGACCAGGCATACAATCTCTGGCTTGGCAAATCAAATAATCCAAAATATAAAGGGAATGATCTGTTTATAAAGATGAATGGCAGAAAATTATATGAGTATGCACTTAATACAGTGCCGCAGGTTGTAATTGAAAGCATTGACAAGGCCGGAATAGTGCTGAATAATGTAAAAAAAATACTCATTCACCAGGCTAATGCAAAGATGGATTATGCTATTGTCAAAAGAATATTCAGGCTGTGCAAGGAGATAAAAGTCCCTAAATTTATACTGCCCATGACAATTTCCAGGTTAGGGAACTCCTCAGTGGCAACAGTGCCCATACTTCTGAATTTATTGCTTAACGGGAGGATTAAGGACCATCAGTTGCTTCCCGGCCAGATAGCAGTATTCACGTCTGTAGGAGCAGGAATGAATATCAATTCACTTATTTATAAGTTTCCTTCTGTCTGATATTGGATAAAGCATAAGTTTTATTTGTCATAATTTTTGTATAAATTTCTATTGTTATTTTCTGTTCAATTATTAACCTGAGAATTAATAATTATAAATCTATTTTTAATAGTTAATTTTTTATTAGTTAAAAATTCTAAACTTATGGACCGATTAATTCCTTTTACCCTCATCCTTGCATTCATATCTCTGAATTCACTTGCTGTAAACATAAAATCTGATATCAGGGAAGTAACGATATATCAGAAGAATGCAAAAATCACAAGGTCAGCAGTAATAAATATTTCTGCAGGCAACACCGAGATAGTACTGGAGGACCTCACCAGCAGCATCCGGCAGAACAGCCTCCAGGTTGATATTAAAGGAAAAGCTATATTATTATCCGCGACATCGAGGATAAACTATATGTATGGAATGAAAGAGTCTCAAAGAGCCAGGGAACTTAACGACTCCCTGGAACTCCTGACCCGCGAGACCAACTGGCTGCAAAACCAGAAAAGTGTATACCAGGGTGAAGAAAGGGTGATAAATGATAATAATAAACTTGGAAGCGAACGAACAGGCATGAGCGTGGATGATCTCAAACAACTTGTGATGTTTTACCGTACCCGGTTATTTGAGATTAAGAAAGAGATATTGCGAATTGATGAAGAAGTCAAAGAATTAAAACTTGTCATGTACAGAATCCAGAACCAGCTTAATGAACTTAATTCATCAAGAAACAAACCCACGGGTGAAATAATATTAAATGTATCTGCAAACGTACCTGCTAAGATTGAGCTTATGATTTCATATTTGACTCCCAGTGCAGGCTGGTATCCGGTTTATGATATCAGGGCAAGCGGTACTGATAAACCACTGAAACTGATTTACAAGGCAAATGTATACCAGAAGACCGGGTACGACTGGAATGATGTAAAGCTTACCGTATCAACAGGTAATCCGACCGTTGATAACAACCGGCCGATACTCTATCCGTGGTATATAGATTTTTATGTTCCCCCTCCAATAACTCAGCAATACGGCGGCATGCAAAAATCTGCAGCACGTTCCCAGATGATGCAGCTTAATGTTGCACAGGAAGCACTGGCAGAATCAGAAGTTGATGAGACAGCCGGGATGCCTGAATATGAGGTTACACAAACATCGGGTCAGATGACAGCAGAATATAGTATTGACGTGTTGCAGAATATCCCTGCTGATGGAAAGGAACATCTTGTAGCGATGAAAGAATATGAGCTTGATGCCGGGTTTACTTATCATACCGTGCCCAAGATAAACGACGGAGCATTTTTGCTTGCCAGGGTTGCTGATTACGGGAAGTATAATCTTCTACCGGGACAGGCAAACCTGTTCTTTGAAGGTATGTACGTTGGCCAGTCCACATTAAATCCTGTTACCACCGCCGATACTTTGCTTGTCTCCCTGGGGCTTGATAACAAGGTATTGGTAAAGAGAAACAGGCTGAAAGACTATACAAGCAAGCAGGTCATAGGTGGAAATATTAAGGAGACTATGGGCTATGAGATTTTCGTAAGGAATAATAATGTATTTGCTATAAACCTTGAAGTTCTCGACCAGGTACCACTGTCAAAGAATAAAGAAATAGAGGTGCAGATAGATGATAAGGGAGGAGCCAATTACATTGAAGATTACGGAAAGCTTTTGTGGCGTTTAAAACTTGATCCCGGGCAGACACAGAAAATAAAATTCGTCTATTCGGTAAAATATCCAAAGGATAAGATAATTCAGGGGTTATAAAATTCTTTGAGATAACAGGTAAAAATATTTTATTCTGTCCCTTTTTCTTCTTCTTTTGCCTTAAGATACATGAAATAAAATCTGTCTTTCTTGCGGTCGGTTGATACCATATATATATATGACAGTCCCCCTCCTTTTGTCCTTACCCTTTGTTTCCGGTCCTTGGGACTTAAAGCTTTTATTTTTTCAATATATTCCTTGTTTGAAGAGTGAGTCTGCATAACTTCCCTGGTGTACCCAAAATAATACCAATGGTCCTTATCGATCTCCAGATAAATATCAAAGATATCACCGCTTCTTTTTACCTGTATTTCAATCAGGCCATCAACTCTTCTGTTTATCTGCGTTTTGTTTATGCTGCCGATGCCTATTTTTCCATACGAACGGTATGAGTTGGTCGCATCATTCCAGCGAAGCTTCAGTTCATTGAAGAATATAGTGTGTTTCAATGCCGGAGGAATTTCTTTTACTTTTCCGAAAAGATTAAGTTCATCCTTATATAATCCTGCTATATCTTTACCGGCCAACTCAATAATACCTTTGTTATATGTCGCCGAATTCAGGTCAGCAGCAACTGCACCGGGCATACTGTCGATCTCTTCGGCAATCAGGCCAATTATATCATCGTTAATATAAAAATCTATTCCCAGCAGCACGTCAATGGTTGTAATGTTATCATTAATCTTATGCCGGGCATTTCCTGCAGATATGAATTTTACCATGCCCAGATCAACTCCCAGGTCAATCCTTCCCTCACCGTAAATCTCACAATCTTCCCTGTGAAGGCTAACGTAGTTACCGGGCAGGAACCTGTCATACATTTTCTCACGTGAAGAAATTTTATACAACTGAGATGCTTTATCATAGTACAGGAAACCATGGGCAGAGATAACAGGATTATCGCTGTGGAATTTCTTTGGCGTAAAAAAGGCAGGATAAATATTAACCGAGTCGTAATGTATATATATACCGTTGTAAATCCTTTTCCTGTTTATGTCAAAGGGTTGTTCATCAACTGGTATATAGATATTATAGGGGTCTATTGTTGTTTCGAATTTCAGCCATTTTGTCTGCAGCAGGTCGCAATTATGTTCAATTTTCGTTGCTCCTTTAAAAGTCAGGAACTTATCGTCAGCTTCCAGCAGTGCTTTGCCCTGATAGTGGTAATTAGGACTAAGAGTAAAATTGTCGGGCTCATAGATATCTCCGCTGGCGATAGTCTGTATGTTCTCGTCAACTTTTATTTCACTAAAATGTATTGTTTGCTTGTTGGCATTTTCATCAACATAATCATAATTACCGAAACCCGAATAACTGTATTTACCGTGCACGTTAACTGTTGATCCATGGAATGTATGGTACTGTGAGAGAGTATTAGCCAATATTTCAGCTTTTTCAAGGGTTCTCATCCTCCCGTCCGGTTCGATGGTTACATTTCCCTCATACGGGAAAATTTTTGCATCGGCAACGTCAATAAATTTTACCTGCGATGCCTTGATGAGATTATTTTTATAATCATAATGTGTCAGAGGTGAAACAAAACTTAATGAATCCTGCTTTGGATCCACGGAAATATATCTCGGGCCGTCAGACTCATCCATGTCTCCCGTCTGCGAGGCTTCGCCCGACTGGTATTTTTTTCTTGACCCCATAGCCATTTCTGTTGTGTTCATATCCCAGATAAAATTATCAAGGTAACTTATATATTTATTTTCAGGGAAATCCACAAGGGTAAATTCTTCATTTGAATTAAAATAGGCCATGTCAGAATTGTAGTCTATCCGGGCATTTATATTTTGGGTTTTAACAGTAAAACCTTCGGTATGAAGTGATTTTAAGAAGAAATCGGCAGTATCTGCTGATATCCCGCTGGCTTGATATGTAAACAGTTTTGATTTCAATTCCGAGTTTTTCAGGTCCATCCTTCCTGACCCCGTTAATCCCGATGGCTGCAGCTTTAGGTTACCTGAGAGAAAGGTTGAATCATTGAACATCTTAAAGTCAACGTCCTTTTTATACACATAAAATTCATCAGAATAAGGAAGCCAGTGTATATAATTATTTGATGATTCCACCCACGGGAATTGTGTCCCTGTTGTTTCCTGTGATATTTTAAAATTTTTTACATAGGCATTTAACGAATCAGGAAAGAATGTAATATCATCTGAGGTTGCCGATGCCGACAGGTACTCAATTATTCCCTTTCCAAGAAGTCCGTCATTTGACAGGTGAATCTCATTTTTATAGTTTCCTTTTTCTCCGTACAAAGGAAGCCCCTCACCAGTGGTTATATGTAAAAATCCCAGGGATTTATTCTTCTGCAACGACAGGGTTTGTTCAAAGGGAGGAAATATGCCGGCTGAGTTAAATTCCCCGTCAAAGAGCAGGGATTTTTTGTTGAAATTATCAAGACTGTCGACTGTGAACGGGTATACCTTAAAAAAGAAATCATCCTGTTCGTATACACCATGCTGAATATCACCTCTTTCATAGAACACATAAGAGTTCTCCCTGCTGTCGAATACCGGGTATTCGGAATAATTTTTCCTGCCTGATTTATTATCTGCCCTGTCAATATATATT
>CAZBUF010000069.1:0-2135 GCA_964495025.1 uncultured Bacteroidales bacterium
AATATATTACAATATCATAATATACAAATATTGACATATATCATCGGTTTATGGTGATTTAAATCATTAAATGATAAATGGCAGATAAGAAAATTTACTATTTAAGAATGTCTGTAAATCAGCCGGATTGCCTTTTTACAAAGAGATACTTTTCTTTCTTAAAACTGAGGTCGGGATACTTATTCTGAAGCAGTTCAATATATTCCAGGGTTGTTTTTATGAATTTCCTGTATTGATTTGAACTGACATTAAATGGTTTATGACTGATTGCTTTGTTCAGCTTTTCCACATCCTTAATTACAGCCATTGATCCCTCATCAGCAAAGGCTGAAATAAACCTTGCCCACATATACTCAACGGCAATTTCTGAGGGATGGAGCATATCGTTGCCATAAAACCTGTAATCGCGCAATTCATCCATAAAGATTTCATACGCGGGAAAATAACCGATTTGGGGAAATTCTTTCCTGAGCAGATAAATTGAAAGTAAAAGTATTGACTTGCTCACCTGGTTCAGTTCTGCCCCGTTTTTCCAGTGGCGAATAGGACTAACAGTGAAAATAACCTTTATACCGGGATTGAACTTTTTCAGTTTCTTATAGAAAATCTTATATGTATTGACTATATCTTTTGTATCAAGCAAATATCTTTTGAATTCGCCTGCAGGTATTTTGTGGCAATTAGCAACAATCTGCCCTGATTTCTTAAACTCATAGACCCATGCTGTTCCAAATGTGATAAAAAGAAATGACGCATTCTGAAGAAATGATGAAGCTGAATTTATACCGCGGTTTATTTGATTCAGGCATTCTGTTTTATCAGTATTTGAAAAAGCGCTGTAATGATTAAAGCTTAACCATTGATCATTATGGAAATACAGATCTGCTTCGGTGAATACTTTTTTATTAATAATAAATTCCAGTCCGTTTTTAACAGAAACAGGATTGTAAAGCACTCCAAACGGATTAAGTTCAACAGGAAATTTATACTGTTTCATTTTTAGGCCTATATTATCAGCAAAGCAAGAGCCAATAAAGGCCGTATTTGTTGAATGCGATATTTGAATACCTGATTTGGGGATATCAATGACGGTTCTGAAAAGGCTCATTTTATTACATATTATGATTTTCCTGATAGATTGTTAAGCCAGCCTGTGATATATTTGCAGACTTCAACGGACCCCTCATCATTTATAAGATCATGACAATAACCGTTCCATACCTTAAAAGCAGTTTTTCCACTGGCATTCAGAATAAAATTTTTACTGTCTTTAAGAGATACTATTTTATCGTTGTCACCATGCATTACCAGTATTGGCATATTAATTTTATAAATGCTCCTTGCTGAGCGCTGTCCGGCAAATATCATCTCGTAAAACAATCTCAGGGATATCTTATCATGGATAAAAGGATCATTTTTATACTTGTCAGTTGCTTCACGGCCTTTCAGTATGTCTTCAGGCGTAAAGCCGGTTTCGATTATCATGCCGGGGAATATATACCTGATTAGATTTCCAATTAACATTTTGCCTTTTGGGAAGTTTTGTTCTATATTTAACCATGGGGCAGTTACTATCAGGCCGGAAATATTTGTTATATTGTTTGATAAATAGTATATGGCAATATTACCTCCAAGTCCGGTACCTAAAAGAACCTGAGGAATATCGGGAAACAGGTTCACTGATTTTGTAATTAAGGCTTTCAGGTCTTTAATCAGTTTTCTGTATGAGGAAGAATAACCTCTTTTACCACCTGATCTTCCATGGCCGCGAATATCGGCACTTACAACAGCGTATTCGCTTGCTGTTATTGTCTGTGCAAATTCTTCATACCTGCTGCTGTGCTCGCCATGATTATGAAGCAGAGTTATTACCGCCTTTGGGTTTTTATCAGTAATCCATGCCTGGCCGAACAGATCGAGCCCATCATAGGATTTCATACTAAATTCGCTGTGTCTCATCTTAGCAATTATCTATCTTGAATTATTCAGGAACAATTCCGAAAAAAATGAATTCATTTTATTGCAATAAAACTAATTTTAAGGTTGGTTTTATTTAAGTATTATTCCCCGGTAACTATTAATAAAAAATATTCTTATAAATTTTAAAATTATAAAAATGCAGGAAGTTATACAAA
>CAZBUF010000070.1:0-4456 GCA_964495025.1 uncultured Bacteroidales bacterium
AGATGCAGAATACAACAACACCTATGCAACACCCGATGAATCAGCAGGCTCATGCTGGACCGGCGGAACGGACAATAACCTGTGGTACATGTTTGACGCTGTGACAAACTCAATTAAAATAGATGTCAGCACAGGCGGCACTTATGGCACAATGAGAGGCCAGCAGATTGCTCTCTGGAATGTGGATGGTACTGAAGTAAAATGTATAAACGGAACTGACTGGTATGCCGGAACTCTTTCATTAAGTGTCGATACCTTGACTCCCGGTCATGATTACTGGATATCAGTTGATGACAGGCGAACTCATGGAACATTTACACTGTGTATTGATGATCTTGTATCAAATGACTACAAATCAGGAGCAATTGAGCTTATTGACCTTTTGAACTGGTGCTCTTTAGATGCAGAATATAATAACACCTATGCAACTCCTGACGAGTCAGCAGGATCCTGCTGGACCGGCGGAACAGACAATAACCTGTGGTATAGGTTTGACGCTGTTACAAACTCAATTAAAATAGATGTCATCACAGGCGGCACTTATGGTACAATGAGGGGCCAGCAGATTGCTCTCTGGACTGAAGACGGTATAGAAGCAGGATGTATTAACGCCGCGGACTGGTATGCAGGAACACTGTCATTATCAACTGATACTTTAACAACAGGTCATACATATTATATTTCCATTGATGACAGGCGAACACATGGCACATTTTCCTTATGTGCAACAAATACACCTGACTACGATTATAAGTCCGGGGCTTTTGAGCTAACTGACCTTAACAACTGGCTTTCTTCAGATGCCCAGTTCAGTAATATATATGCAACACCTGACGAATCAGCCGGATCATGCTGGACAGGAGGTACTAACAATAATGTATGGTTTAAGTTCGATGCTCTTTTCGATACACTTTCAATAGATGTTATTACAGGAGGTGCTTCAGGAACAATGAGAGGACAGCAGATTGCAGTATGGACATCGGACGGCATAGAAGCAGGCTGTGTTAACGGTGCTGACTGGTATGCAGGCACTCTGTCCCTGACAGTCGATACGTTAACCCCGGATAAAACATATTACATATCTGTTGATGACAGAAGGACTCACGGTACTTTTGCCCTGAGTATAAATAATGTAAGTTCAACTGAATACTGGTCCATTGCCGGCACAAACTGGAATGTTGTTACCACCTGGTCAAATACCGAAGGAGGACCTGCCGCTTCAACCACTCCGGGCGCCAGCAGCATTGTGCATATTAAAGGTTATGATGTGACGGTTTCAGGTTCCGAAACCTGTGCTTCATTACAAATAGACATAGCTAACAACAACACGTCATTAACAATTGACGGAGGAACATTAAATGTTAATGGTTCTTTAAGCTTTATTAATACAGGGAATAACTACAATGGAAATATCACTCTCCAAAACACGGGAAATCTGATAGTAAACAATGATTTCACAATTAACAGGGCCGGTGGCGCAAATGTATTTGATGTAACGGTTAATGATAATTCCACCGTAACAACCGGCAGCAACTTAAACATTTCCAGCTCAGCGGGAACAGCCAATCAGAACAATTTTACTTTAAACGGGATGGCAACATTGCTGGTAAGCGGGGATATCAATCTTAATAATTCGGGCGGTCAGAAGATAAATATTCAACTGAATAATTCAGCAGTACTTACAGCATCACATGATATCAATTTCTCTGCTACTGCCCAGAATCAGATCGAAGTTGAGCTTAATACAAGCAGTACACTTAATATTGCAAGGAACTTAACCAGGAACTCACCTGCATATGGGATACTCGACTGTAATGATAACTCCACATTAGTATTTAACAGTTCAGAATATATCCAGGTATTTCCACAAAATACAGGATCAGGAACAGATGATTTTACATACCAGAACATAACGATCAGCAACTCAAAGATCTCATCACCGCAAATTTCTCTTGACGGGCCGGTTTCCGTTCCGGGTGTACTAACATTAACCGATGGTATTGTTCAAACCACTGCATCCAATTTACTGACACTGGATGATGCGGCATCAGTTGCCGGTGCTTCTTCAGCCAGCCACATCGAAGGTCCTGTTGAAAAAACAGGCAACACTGTATTTACATTTCCTGTTGGTAAAGATGATGTTTATAAACCTTTTGCTATATCAGCCCCTTTAAATATTACAGATGCTTTTAAAGCTGAATATTTCTACGATAATCCGGATGCTTCTTATGATATAACATTAAAGGAAGCTACAATTGATAACGTATCTATGTGTGAATACTGGGTGCTGAACAGGACAGCGGGCACATCAAATGTTACTGCAACAATCGGGTGGGATGGTTCAGGCTGTTGCATAGACGATCTGGCCCAGCTTAAAGTTGTTGCATGGGACGGTGCCCAATGGACAGACCTTGGCAACGGAGGGACAACAGGAGATATTAGTGCAGGGACCATAACATCTTCATCCGGTGTAAGCAATAATAATAATCCGTTAACATTTGGTGATCCTCTGCCGATAACTGATTTTTCCGGCCTTGCAGGCCCATATTGTGCATCAGATGCAGCTGTTGCTTTAACAGGCACTCCTCAGGATGCAAACGGCACTTTCTCAGGTACAGGCACCGGAGATAACGGTGACGGAACAGGGACCTTTGATCCTGCGGTCGCAGGAGATGGAACCTATAATAACACTTATACTTACGATGATCCGGTATCAGGCTGTTCAGGTATTTCAATCCAAAGTGTTGTCGTTAATAAAATACCTGCGGCAACGCTTAATGGCAGTACAACGATGTGTGAGGGAAGCTCAACAACATTATCGGCATATTTCACAGGCCTGACGGACTGGACATTTAAATATACAAATACATACGATACAACGGAAGTAACAACAGGCCTGAATCCTTATACTTTCCTTGTCAGCGATAGCGGTACTTACAGGATCATTGAAATTACAGATGGAAGCGGATGTGCGGGAGTTAATTTCGGATCCTCCGCAGTAGTAGAGTATTATCCTCAAATACCGGCTCCGTTAATTGATACTGTCGGAACCACACCATTCTGCGACAGCGATACCTTGTTATTGATATCATCAGGAGGTGGATCGTTCTCGTTATGGTCTAACGGGGAAACTACCGATACAATAAATGTAACAGTAAGCGGAGATTATTACGTAAATATTGTTGATCTTAATTTATGCGTAAGCGAATCCTCAGATACTGTGACTGTAGTAGTGAACCGGATACCACGTAAACCTCTTGCAATATCAGGTTCAACATCAGTGTGCCAGGATGGTGCCAATTCTAACTATTCGTCTTATTCACAATATGCATCTACATATATATGGGAATTATTTCCTGTAGCTGCAGGAATAATTAGTGGAACAGGGACTACTGCCACTGTTGACTGGGATGCAGGTTTCACAGGCACTGCAAAAATAGTAGTTAAAGGAAGCAATGTCGATTGTGGAACTGGCCAGGCTTCAGATACCATCAGCATATCAGTTGCCCCCCTGCCTGTTAAAGCCGGGACTCCTTCAGGTGCGGATACACTGGCTGTCAATTCACCGGATACAGATTATACAACATCCGGTGCCACCGGTGCAGTAAGCTATAGCTGGAGCATCTTGCCCGCTGCAGCAGGCTCAATCAGCGGAACCGGCACAACAGGTACTGTTGACTGGGATAACGCATGGACAGGAACTGCATATATCACTGTAAGAGGTGTTAACGCCTGTGGCTCAGGATTATGGTCAGATAGCCTGGAAGTAGTAATAATCTGTGATGTTGACGCAAATGTGTCATCCACTGATATAACATGTAACGGAGCTAATGACGGCACAATTTCAATAACAGGCCCCACAGGTGGAAGCGGTACTTATGAATATACTGTTGACGGTGGCACAGGCTGGCAGGCCGGCGGTGATTTTACAAGCCTGTCACAGGACGCCTATGATGTAAGGATAAGAGATGCCAATAATACATCATGCGAAAAGATACTTGACGATAGCCTGGTTATTAATGAGCCCCCGCCTGTTGTTCCCACAATAACAGGAAACAATACACTATGCCAGGGAACAACAGAGATTTACTCCACGGAAATGGGTATGGCTAATTACGACTGGGAGGTTTCGGCAGGAGGGACAATTATGGCCGGCGGAGACGGTAATGATTTTGTTACGGTCAGATGGGATGATATCGAAGGACAAACAATAAGTATTGATTATGAAGACAGCGGTTGTTCCGCTGCATCACCCACTGTCCTCGACATATGGGTAAACAAGCTTCCCGACACGGGGCCGGGATATCACATAGATAATGAATTTGATCCGTAACATATATGAATATCAAATGATTAATCGAAAAAATAAGAATATATTATGTAAGTAATATAAAATAATGAACCAAATACTATTATGTTTTAATTTAAATTTTTTATCATGAAAAAGAGAAATGTT
>CAZBUF010000071.1:0-2273 GCA_964495025.1 uncultured Bacteroidales bacterium
GGAACAATATAACTATGTTAAAAGCACTTTCAATCTGTGGAAAGAGAACTACCCGCAGGTGGATGATGTTCTTTTCATGGGTATCCGGCTTTAATTTTTAATAAATTAATTATTTAAAAACTCCCATTTTCAGCATTCCAATTTCATTTTTTGTGAGGTAACGCCATCTTCCTCTTTGGAGCCCTTTCTTCGTAAGCCCTGCAAAATATACCCTGTCAAGCCGTATTATCTTATAGCCTAAATATTCAAATATTCTCCTGATTATTCTGTTTCTGCCCGAATGGATCTCAACACCAACCTGCTTCTTATCTTCCGGATTAACATAGTTTATTGAGTCTGCTTTAATAAATCCATCTTCCAGTGTTATGCCCGATGATATTTTCTCCAGATCCTGTTCTTTAAGTTCACTGCTCAAAAACACATGATATATTTTCAACTTGTTGAATTTCGGATGCGTCAGCTTCTTTGTCAGATCCCCGTCATTTGTTAACAGTAATACGCCGGTAGTATTCCTGTCTAAACGGCCCACAGGGTATATCCTCTCTGTACAGGCCTTTCCGACAATATCCAAAACTGTCTTTTTAGCATACGGATCTTCAACTGTGGTAACACAATCTTTTGGCTTGTTTAACAATATATAAACCTTTCTTTGTTCAATGAGACTCCTGCCATTATATTTAATAATATCATCAGGCCTGACTTTTACTCCAAGCTCGGTTATTACCTTACCATTAACAGTAATCACACCGGATTTTATATATTCATCCGCATCACGTCTGGAACATAACCCCGTACCGGCAATATATTTGTTCAAACGAACAAGGTCATCACTAAAGTTTTTCCTTCCTGCTTCTGCCAGGTACTTTCTTTTATCCGGTATTTTTCGCTTTAAAACCTTAGAACCTTTTCCTGTGGAACTCCGCACCCTTTTTCTCCTGCTGTCTCCGGTAATTCCATGGTTTTTACCTGACTTTGCCATTTAAATTTTAATATCTTATAAATAATATAAAAGTTAATTCATAAACAGCAAACAGCCTTACTGAAAAAATTATTGACTAAGCTTAAAGGTTGTAATTAAGAGTAAAACTTAAAAACATGCCATCCGGCCCGACAGCCTATTTGATCACAGCATGATAATTGAAAGGTATATTAACTGAATCTGATAAATCTTTCCCGTCATCAAGCATCATATCATCCCCCGCGTCATAATACCAGTTAATTTCCATACTCAAACCCAGGTCTTCCAGATCTTTCAGTTTTTCCATCATAGATAAAAGGAATTTTGCTGAAGCTGAATTACAGTATGAAAGCTTAAAATTTACTTTCAGTGATACTCCGTTTCCCGTACCACGTTCAATATTAGTCTTATACTCATTTAACCATGACAGCAATTGTGTATAAAATCCCGAGGCATTTTCAGGCATAGAAACACCGGATATTTCAAAATCATGTTTACTGGCATTAAATTTAATTCCAGGCGTAAATTCAGTTGGTTCTATAGTTAAAGATTCCATGCATTATTTGTTATTATAATAATCTTCATTGATTATTACAGTAAGTATGTAAAATGAATATTCGTTGTCAATTTGTTGAAAATCAAACAGGATTTTTTCCGTTGAGATTTTTGCCATTTCGATAAAACCTAAACCAGCACCCCCCTTGCGCGTAAAACGTCCGTCAGTAATCGTGGATTTATAAAGTAGCTTTAGTCCGTCGCTATCCAGACTATTTACCTGGTTAATTTTGTCTTTTAACCTGGGTATATCTTTGTTTTGCACAACATTAGTGGAAGTAAGAAAATATTTCTCATTATTCCTTTCTATTTTAAATTTCTGTGAATAGTTGGTCCTGATAAAACTGTTGGGATCAAAGTTCTCATTATATTTCAAAATATTCTCCAGCGATTCAATCATCACAAGCAGTAATTTTTTATAAACAGCAAGCTTAAGTTTTAATCCCGGGACCTTTTGCTTAAGGTTTTGGATTAATTCTCCAATAGTATCGTACTTGAGAGGACCGCTATAACTTAATATTTCTTCCTTCCGGGAATTGAGAACCATAGGATTATCGCCAAATTTATCAGTAAGTTTATCAATCATTAAAGATAATTAAATTACTAATTTTTTTGAAATTATTCTAAATTAGTTAAATCCACTTATAAATTGTATTTTTTCTTTTTCATATCCTTCATCAATAATTAAATCGGCGCTTCCGGATGCTTCTACTGCCAGCATATCGCATCTTATATTTTCTTTATTTTCAGCATGACCCTT
>CAZBUF010000072.1:0-1941 GCA_964495025.1 uncultured Bacteroidales bacterium
CAATTAAGTTCCTGCAATCATCCTGAATGGAAACATCCGTCCTTACCGCATATGCCTCATAGCCTTTTTCCCTTAGTTCATTTTCCAGGTCTTTTATCTTATCCTCACTTCTTGCAGCCATTACTACCTTAGCACCGATCCTTGCAAATTCAATTGCCGTTGCCATGCCAATTCCTGAAGAAGCTCCTGTAACAATAACTACTTTATCTTTCATAAAATGCAAAATTTGTTCACTAATTTAATAAAATAACAATAATCACAAAAAATTTATGTTAATATAACGTTTTTATAATATTTAAAATACCTGAAATTATTATTCACAAAGGTTTTTCAATTGCTTTTTTTTTTATAACTTCATTCCATTAATATTATTTCACAAAAAATACGTTATTATGAAAAAATCAATTCTATTGTTTATTTTAATGAGTCTTATTACAGTTAATAAGATGTATAGTCAGAATGTACCTAACGGAGGTTTTGAAAACTGGACCGCGGTTGAGTTATTTGATGATCCTGACGACTGGAATACAGGAAACATTGAAATGCTTATGAGTGGTGATTCACTGGGTGTATTAACAGCGAACAAAACCGAAGACAGTTATTCGGGAAATTATGCCCTGGAGCTTGTTTCAGTAGTCACTGATCCTCCTGATGAGGATATTTTATTCGGATATGCTATATGCGCGGGTAACATTGGCGGAGACGGTGATACATTGGAATATAGAGGTGGTTTTCCTGTAACCGGTAACCCCGACTCGCTATTCGGATATTTCAAATATTCAATAGTTCCCGAGGATACCGCATATATTTTATGCGGATTTAAAAAAGATGGCATTGTTATCCTTGAAGAGTTTTTTCAGATTGCCGGTGAACAGGCCAGCTTTGTTAAAATGGGCTTTGACCTGCATGCCGATACTCTTTCGGCAACCATTGACACTGTTGTTCTTGCTTTTGCCTGCTCAAATTTTAACGATCCCCGGCCGGGAAGCAGTTTGATCATTGATTCATTGTGGTTTACCGGCATCAGCGATACCATTCCGAACCATGATTTTGAGGACTGGACAATGCTGGCCTATGAAGAACCGGATGAATGGACAACGACTAATTTCTTTTACGTGGTGTACGGAAATGAGACGGTCTGTGCAACAAAATCAACTGACAGTTATGCCGGTACCTATGCACTGAGGATGGAAAATAGCCTTATAAGCAGTGTTGGCATGGTCGTATCGATGATTTCCACAAGTGATGAAATTTTCGAATTCGATGCTACAGTGCATATTGACTTCAATCCTACTTCTTTACAGGGTTATTACAAATATTCAACCGTAGAGACAGATTCGGCCAGTATTGCTGTAATGCTTAAAGGAAAAGACATGGCCGGGTTTGATTATATGATGGTGCAGGGTACAAAACTAGTTGAAGCAGCTGACTACGGACTATTTGAAATACTGACGGATATTCCGCATGGTGTGACAATATCACATGCAGGTGTTATTATAGCGCCGGGCAGCGGCGAATTTATGGGTGACACAAACATACCCGGCGGTGTTTTATTCATTGACGAACTTGAGCTGGTCGATCCTTGTGAGGGCATGGGTACTGCTGACCTTATTGAATTTGATGATACCACAATATGTTCAGGCGATTTTGTCACACTGGATGCAGGAGCGGGATACGACAGTTATATATGGTCGACATTAGAAAATACGCAGACAATTGATGCTTACGGACCCGGAGTTTATAAAGTCTCTGCATGGGAAGGTGCATGTGAAAGGAGAGATAGTGTTGTAGTTTATGTTGAATTATGTACATCAGATAAAGATGTATATTTTGATCAGGAATCAATAAAGGTCTATCCGAATCCGGGTTATGGCATGATTACGGTTGAACTGCCTTTTTCAGTTAACAGTAAAATATCGCTGCAGGTTATTGATATTTTAG
>CAZBUF010000073.1:0-6111 GCA_964495025.1 uncultured Bacteroidales bacterium
TTTATCAGCTCTGAAATTCCCGACCCCCTGCTGCCGCAGGATGAATTACTAAAAACAGTTGCCTATCTTAAGAAAGATATGAGCATGTTAAAAAATAAGATATTGAAAAACGGGAAAAATTAATTAATTTCAAATAAAATAATACCTTAACCGTTAACTGAATTTATGTTCATAGTTATGTTTTTATTAATCATTATATAAAAATGCCTTATGAATCCATTTGAAATGGCTAAAAAGCAACTTGAGATTGTTGCAGAAAAACTGGATCTTGATTCAAATATCTTAAAAATGCTTATGAGAATTGAGCGATCCCTCATCGTATCAATACCTATTATTATGGACAACGGCGATTGCATGGTATTTGAGGGGTTCCGCGTACAGCATTCAACTGTCAGGGGCCCGGGAAAAGGGGGTATCCGGTTTAGTAAACTTGTTACACATGATGAGGTGAAAGCCCTGGCTATGTGGATGACATGGAAAACCGGTCTTCATAACCTGCCTTTGGGAGGCGCCAAGGGAGGTGTATGCATAAACCCCGGAAAATTATCACGGGGGGAGCTTGAACAGGTCACAAGAAGATACACTGCCGAGATTATAAATATCATCGGGCCTGATAAGGATATCCCTGCACCTGATATTGGCACAAATGCACAATCCATGGCCTATATTATGGATACATACTCCATGCAGTTCGGAAAAACAATTCCCGGCGTAGTAACAGGTAAGCCTATAGAAATAGGGGGCTCCCCGGGAAGAAGCGAAGCAACGGGCACAGGCTTGTTTTTTGTGATAGAGAAGACCTGCCAGAAACTGAAATATGATTTAACAAAATTAACAACGGCAATACAGGGCTTTGGTAAAGTAGGCTCAATTATAGCAAAGAAACTGTATGAATATGGCAATAAGGTAATTGCAATTTCCGAATATAACGGCACCATCTATTCTGAAAAAGGAATAAATATAAGTAAATTGCTTAAATGGGTTGCCGGCGGAAAACAACTTATAGATTTTAAGGATGATTCCGTTAAGGTCATCCCTAATGAGGATTTTTTCAGGCTCAAATGCGACATTCTTATTCCCTCGGCAACAGAAAATCAAATTACTAAGGATAATGTAAAAGATATTAACTGTAAGATTATTCTTGAAGGGGCAAACGGGCCTACAACACCTGAAGCGGATAGTATCCTTGAAAAAAGAGGTATAATCGTCATACCCGATATCCTGGCCAATGGTGGCGGTGTAATTGTATCATATTTTGAATACGTGCAGGATATAAATGCATATTACTGGGATTTGAACAGGATAAATAAGGAATTGAAAAAGATAATTCTCAATACCTTTGATGATGTATACAAAATTTCCACGAAAGAAAAAGTTTCAATGAGAACTGCAGCTTATATGATCGCAGTTTCACGGGTTGCAAGTGCAGTAAAATTAAGAGGCATATTTCCGTAATTTCAAGCGAACGCCTCAAATATCCCAAAAAAACATCATCAGTGCCCGGGTTTTAATAATCCGGACACTGTTTAACTTATACCAAAGAGTTAGTGTATCTTGTTATCCGGCCTACTTGCTGTCATCATCAGAACGTCTCGGCCTTGCGATATTCACAACAACCTGTCTGCCATCAATTTCTTTTCCGTTGAGTTCGTTAATAGCTGCTTTAGCTTCTTCTTCATTTACCATTTCAATAAAACCAAAACCTTTACTTCTACCACTGTATTTGTCAGTTATGATTTTTACTGATGATACTTCTCCAAATTCCTCGAATGATTCTTTTAATTCAGACTCTTCAACCTTATAACTCAGGTTACCTACGTAAATGTTCATAATTCAAAAATATTTAATATTAATACTAAAAAAGTCATATATTATGTGGAATACTTTATTCGGGTAAGTATAATAAGTGTGTATATATTATAAAACGAGATTTCATACAATTTATTTTTTCAAATATTCAATTTGAGTTTTACTGTAGTACAATTCTTTTTAAGAATATCTTTTTAGTTTTCAGACTATTTCAAATATCAAAATTTTATACCCTGCAATCTTAACTGTCCGGGGACGGTTAAAATTAATTAAATAATAATAATAACTTGTGCAAAGATACTGTTATTTTTAATAAATAAACAAAATACTTTAAAAGATTATATGATTTGGTTTGAACGGTAATGTTCAAATAATCCCTAATTTTCAGGTATTAGCATATAAATTGATAATTTTACCCTGATAATCATGGCAGGATAGATAAAATTTCATATATCATTCATTTTTAGTAATTTTAAGTATGAATTAGTAAATAATCATAAAATGGCAAAATATATTGGTGTTTTAACTTCAGGAGGTGATAGTCCGGGATTAAATGCGGCGCTCAGAGGTCTGGGTAAAGCCGCTGATGGTCAGTACAACATGCAGGTAATAGGATTCAGAGATGGTTTCCGGGGATTAATGGAAAACCGGAATATTCGTCTTAACAGGCAGACACTGTCAGGTATACTTACAAAAGGAGGGACCATTCTGGGTACCAGCAGGGATAAGCCGCATAAGATGCCTATTGGGGGAAAGACAATGGATATGAGAGGAGTGATCGCTGAAAACTATCATAAACACCATCTTGATTGCCTCGTTTGCATCGGAGGGGGCGGAACACAAAAAAATGCCTATGAGCTGGTGAAGAAAGGGCTGAATATTATTACTCTGCCAAAAACCATTGATAATGATGTGGCCATGACTGATGCTACATTTGGCTTTGACACGGCCCTGAGCATTGCCGTGGATGCTATTGACCGCCTGCATAGTACAGCACATAGCCATCATAGAATAATTGTTGTGGAAATAATGGGGCACTCTGTAGGGTGGTTAGCATTGGGTGCGGGCCTTGCCGGCGGTGCTGATGCGATATTGATCCCTGAGATCCCCTATGATATAGATATTGTGGCGGAATCGATCTTAAAAAGGAGCAGATTTGGTTCTCCTTTTAGTATTGTGGCTGTAGCGGAAGGTGCATTATCAAAGGGAGAAGCTGCTGAGATTAAAAAGATTGAAGAGAAAATAGCTAAAACAGAGAATAAGGCGGAAAAAACAAAGCTGAAAGTTGAGCTTGCTGCCGTAAGATCATTGCGGGAGGGTAATACAATGCGACTGGCAAATTTGCTGGAAGAAAAAACAGGGCTCGAATCGCGGGTAACAATACTGGGCCACCTTCAGCGCGGAGGAACACCAAGTGCTGCTGACAGGCTTCTGGCAACTACACTGGGCACAGCCTGCGCCGAGTACATTGAAAAAGGCACATACGGGGTTATGATAGCTGCAAGAGGTAACTATACCAGGCCTGTGCCCCTGGAAAAAGTCATAGGTGTTATTAAGTATGTTCCCGTTGATCATGCATGGGTACAAAGTGCCAGGGCAGTTGGCACCTGCATGGGAGACTAAACAGTACCTTGTCTGAAAGGCTATTGGGCCCCTTCTGCTGCCGTCCCACGCAATGTGACTATATCACGGTCGAACATGTAAAGGTTCTTTTCATCAACAAGGTTCAGCTTGTCAAGAATTTCACTCACGGAAGCCTCTTCTTCAATCTGCTCGGTGACGAACCACTGAACCCAGTTATGTGTGGTGTAATCCTTTTCTTCCATACAAAGTGCGACAATCTCATTAATTGACTGCGTAACATACTGTTCATGTTTCAGCACGGTTTTAAACATTTCCTTTACCGAACCATGCTCAGCAGGAGGCTCTTTAATAGTTGTTATCCTGGCATGCCCTCCGCGCTCGTTGATATAACCGATCAGTTTCAACATGTGCATTCTTTCTTCATCAGCCTGGGCATAAAGCCACCGGGCAATACCTGAATATCCTTTTGTTTCTGCCCATGAGGCCATTGACAGGTAAAGGTTTGAAGAATATGATTCTTTTTCGACCTGAACGTTCAGGATGTTTTCGATTTTTTTATTTAACATTTTTTCAGGATTTAATGGTGAGTATTATTTTATCATCTGTATAAACAAATAAACGGATCATAGGTTCATATTACCAAAAAACGGATCATTGGTTCATAATACTAAAAAACGGATCATAGGGTTCATATTACCAAAAAAGAGGATCATTGATTCATATCACATGTTCCTGATTATCTCGTCTCCAAATTCAGAGGTCTTAAGTTTTTCGGCGCCTTCCATCAGCCGCTCAAAATCGTATGTTACTTTTTTAGCTAAAATGGATGCCTGCAAACCCTTTACAATAAGCTGCGCCGCTTCTCCCCATCCCATATAATCCAGCATCAGAACACCTGAAAGTATCAGAGAGCCGGGATTCACCTTATCCTGCCCTGCATACTTGGGTGCCGTGCCGTGTGTGGCTTCAAATATCGCATGGCCTGTTTCATAGTTTATATTAGCCCCGGGGGCAATGCCAATACCTCCCACTATTGCTGCAAGTGCATCTGAGATATAATCTCCGTTAAGATTAAGGGTTGCAATAACAGAGTATTCGGAAGGCCTTGTTAATATCTGCTGTAAGAAAGCATCTGCAATAACATCCTTAATGATCAATTCTTTACCGGTCTTTTTACTAACGACAGAACACCACGGGCCTTCGCCGATAACCTTTGCGCCGAATTCATCCTGTGCCAGCCGGTAACCCCAGTCACGAAAAGCACCTTCGGTAAATTTCATGATGTTTCCTTTATGAACAAGTGTCACGGAGGGTAACCCATGCTCGATAGCATAGTTGATCGCTGCCCTTACAAGCCTGTCAGTTCCTTGCTTTGATACCGGCTTTATCCCAATTGATGTTGACTCGGGGAACCTTATTTTCGTAACTTTCATTTCCTTCAGAAGAAAGGACCTTAGCTTACTATTTTCTTCAGTGCCCGTCATCCATTCTATCCCCGCGTAAATATCCTCTGTATTTTCCCTGAATATAATCATGTTGGTCCGGTCAGGATGCTTAACAGGGGAGGGAACACCTTCATAATATCTTATCGGGCGCAGGCAGACATATAAATCCAGCAGCTGGCGAAGCGCAACATTAAGAGAACGTATTCCACCTCCAATGGGTGTGGTTAACGGACCTTTGATTGCCACTATGTATTCTTTTATCGTATCAAGCGTTTCATCCGGCAGCCAGTCACCCGATTTGTTATACGACTTCTCACCTGCCAGTACTTCTTTCCACACAATCTTTCGGCTACCATTATATGCCTTGTTTACCGCTGCATCAAATACCCTTGCTGAAGCAGCCCAGATATCCGGACCGGTGCCGTCACCCTCAATAAACGGTATCACCGGAAAGTCGGGGACGTTCAATACTCCATTTGCTATAGTTATTCTTTCTCCTGCCATAATATATTATAAAGATTTATTGTTGATTTATTATTTAGTGTCATACATTATCCGGCTTGATTTTTTGAAGATACAAAAGTAATCAAACTTCCGGAGGATATTGCCTTCTTACTCAAAGTCGAGGTTAAAATCCTGCTTTAGTTTTTTTAACAGGGGATTTTTCCGGCTCATATATTCAAACTTCTCATCTGAAGTATAGGGTATCTTGTTTTCATCAGGCTCTTTGCCTGTTTTGACATTAATCTCCACTGAGCCATTTTCAAGTTTTTCTCCAAGATACTTTATCAATTCAGGTTTTATCCTGGAATTAAAATCATCAAATTGTACTTTGTTGCTTAGTTCCAGTTCAATTATGCCCTTTTCATTTATCACAGGAAAATGACTTTTCAATGTGCTGTACATCCTTGGCATACTGTCTTTGACAGATTCTGCAAAATCGTTCCAGTGTGATGTTATATCTTCAGCAGATATTTTTGAGGCAGGCTGCTTGTCATCAGGTATTTCTGATGCCCGGCCTTCTGATTTATCAACGCTTCCCCCTGACGACAGTTTATCAATGTCTTTTAAGGCATCTTTGATTGATATTGTTGACATCCGGTCGGGTTCCGGTTCTTTTACTTCCTTACTTCCTGCTTCGGCCTGGTTTTCTTCGGGTTGTTTAATTTCAACTTCCTCATGAATCTCCTCTTCCGTCTCCTCCTCCGTCTCCTCTTCCGTCTCCTCCTCCGTTTCCTCTTCCGTTTCCTCTTCCGTCTCCTCTTCCGGATCA
>CAZBUF010000074.1:0-2828 GCA_964495025.1 uncultured Bacteroidales bacterium
GCAATCTCATAAAATAATGAGGGGAATAGCTCCCTTGTTTGTTTACAGTTTACGTTTTATTATTTGGGGCATATATTCCAGTCTGATTGCCGGTTTTAGTAATCCCTGTCCGGCTTTCCTTATTCGCTTTTTCTTCTTTACCTGCGGATTTATGTTACGCAAGTCAACTTTTAGCTTTTATAGTATGTCCTGTTATGAAATTCCTTATTTTGCTGATAGAAAACTACTTTAATCGTTAAGAAATACGGATAAATTTCAGGTTACCAGGCCCATTATTATTTTAAAATATGAAAATTATCTCTAAATTAGATTATTATAACAATTTCAGGTGAAAATTATTAAATACTCACGAAAATAAAATTATTATGGAATTAGTTGTCTGGGATGACAAATTTAATATCCGGATTGAATCAATTGATATGCAGCATAAAGGTTTGTTTGCTTTAATAAATAAACTTTTTGTTGCTATGAAAGCCGATAAAGAAGATGAAATAATGGAATTGCTCTTTAATGAACTTGAAAATTATACAAAAACTCATTTTAAAACCGAGGAAGATTATTTTCAGCAATTCAATTATGAGAATAAAGAGGCTCATATAAATGAGCATAATGCTTTTATCAGGAAGATTTCAGAATTCAGAAAGAGCTACGAAGAAAAGGAACAGGATGCTTCAGCAGATATCCTGATTTTTCTGAGCAACTGGTTATATAATCACATCCTGATATCCGACAACAGATATGCCGGGTTTTTGCTTAGCAAAGGTGTAAAATAAAAAAGAGGCGTTAATAAATAATTTACTCCCTAACCTCAATCATTCTGTTGTCTGCAACTTCTTTTATTGTTTCCTTTATTTGCTTCACGTCCCGGCCCGATGCACGGGAAAGATCAATGTCAATAGTTTTTCCGGCGGTAATGCAGCTTATCAGCGATTTGTCTATCTTGAATCCTGTTATTTTATCAAGCTTTATGATTTGAGGAAACCTCAGGGCTGACGGTTTATATTCTATTTGTTTACCGTCGATCTTCAGATACTGCTTAATTTGTTTGTTGATCACCCCCACGCCCGTCAAAAAGAACCAAAGCCCTACGATAAAATTAACGGCCGGCGATAAAAGGCTGATGTCATAGTTTTTTTCAAGGGCGGCATTGAGAATAAGGAATATGCTCATTAGTACAAACAAAGTACCTATAACCGTATATACTATACGCCTTCCCGGGGTTATTGTATTAACCCCCTCAAGATTAACGAATACTGTATCCATATTATATGTTTTATTAACGTTTTAATAATAACGCCTGTGCAATTATCCGGATGTTTGAAGATGCAAATTGCAGCAGTAAAATACATAAATTATTTGTAACAATCAAAAAAGGGACAGCTCCTTTTTGAGAGACAGCTTCCTGATCCGGTCGCAGGTTACCGGTTTTATCAAACCAGGACTCTGATAATGAGAAACCGTCCACAAATAAAGTTTGCTAAATAAGCTGGTTTATGTATATTTAGTGCAGCAAAGTTTAATATATATAAACAATTTAGTAGCAATTAAATTGAGATCTTATGTTGAATAAAAGTATAATAACAGATAAGATCAAAAAAGCTGAATATTATTATTTCTATTTTTTTCTGGTTATAAATCTACTGCCAATACTGGCCTTCAAATTCTTTCCAACTGTTGATGGTCCTGCTCACTTATATAATTCAAGGTTAATGATTGAACTTTTCACAGAGAAGAATTTTTTAAATAACTATTTGCTTTTCAACGAAATTTCACCAAACTGGTTAGGCCATGTTATTTTAAGTTTTTTCCAGCTTGTTGTCCCGGCATATATTGCTGAAAAATTCCTGTTACTAATATATTTCATTGGGTTCCCAATTAGCTTCAGGGCATTTATTAAAACACAGCCATATTATAATATTACTTTAACATATTTTGTATTCCCTTTTACGTATTCCTTCCTGCTGTTTTATGGTTTTTATAATTTTCACATTGCACTGGTATTGTTCTTTTGGGCCTTATATTTATGGACTAAGTATAACAATAAATTTACTATCAGGAAAACATTGTTACTTATTATATTAACCTCCCTGATGTGCTTATCCCATTTATTTGTTTTTGCAGTGTTCGTATTTGTTGTGATAATATTAAATATCCGGGAATTAAAATTATTCTTTAAAGCAGACAAAGAAAAAATAAACCGATTATTAAAAACCTTAATCCTTCAGTTTGTCGCATTATCGGTTGGATTATTTATAATGATAAAATTCATTTTTACCAATAATATAAATAATGTAACAGCAACATTTATTAAGTCGTCCGGTTTATTAAAATGGATAATACAAATTCAACCTGCTAAAGGTATAGCTTATGCCAAAGAAGATATTTTTACCAGATGGATTTTTATTTCAATTACACTCCTGATATCCTATATGTTATTTGTTAAAATTAAAAGGTTCATTTTTGCTGAAAGAAAAAAAACTTTTTCTGCAATTCGCAAAACCGAAATAAATTATTGGTTAGTAATAAGCAGCATTTTTCTTATCAGTCTTTTTATTTTTCCTGATAGTAAGGGAACTGCAATTGGATTTGTGTCATCAAGAATAATATTGTTCTTTTTTCTTTTTTTAATTGTTTGGTTATCAACAAATAAATTCCCCGCATGGCTAAATATACCGGTGTTTATAATAATTAATTATGTGAATATAGCTCTCCTGAATATTTATTATAATTCTACCGGGAACAATAATATTATTGCAAATGAAATTAATCAGGCATCATTGAAAATTGAGCCGTACAAAACAGTTCTTCCTATAACAAACAGCGATTAT
>CAZBUF010000075.1:0-3952 GCA_964495025.1 uncultured Bacteroidales bacterium
AACAATCCTTATATGCTTCTTTTAAGGTTGGATTTTTCGAACATGCAACAGAGATAACTATAATTATCAGAAAAAATACAATAAGATATTCTATATTAAGTTTTCTTTTATGTGATTTCATATATATAAAATTTAATACCTTATGGCTATATCGGATTAACATTAAAATTTTTTGAATCATTTACGTCGTTCATTTAATTCAGCCTGCATTTGCAGATTAAATGTCTTCGAAATTTTATAAAAGAATAAAACAACTACTCCAGCAAAGAAAGTAAATGCAGGGAATAAGCTTCCTGATAATCTTATACCTAATAAAGCAGTAGTATCCTGCACAACATTTGGTACATATCCAAACGCAGCAATTATCCATCCGCATAAAGCACCTCCTAATCCTAATCCTGCTTTCAAACCAAATACAACACCTGCAAAAACAAACCCTGTAGCTCTTCGCTTATGCTTATATTCACCATAATCAGCAACATCAGCCATCATAGACCATAATAAAGGTATTGTTGGTGCATAAGCTAAACCTCTAAAGAAGTTGATCAGGAATATTCCTCCAACTGCATCAGCCGGAATAAAAATAATTACTGCAGTTAACAGTACTGTTAAAAATAAACATACAATAAATGTATCACGTTTCCCAAACCTTGATGCTAATGGTTGAGATAAGAACAATACACCAATAACCTGAATAAGCATTCCCAGCATATTGAAGAAACTAAAACCTACAGAAAATACATTACTCTGGTCTTCGTTGGCAATTAATCCAAATGAATTTAAAACATTATGCCACCAGCCATGCGATTCACCTGCAATATTTACCAGGTTGAATTTTTGTAGAAAACCGAATAAAGCATTTTTTTCTATATAATAATTAAAATAATAATACATAGCACTACCCCACATGGCCAGGGTGATAAAAATAAATAAAGTGAGAACAAACATTATAATCCATGGCCGGCTACCGGTAATATCTTTAATATCCTGCCGAATAGAAGTTTTTTGATTTACAGGAGGTTTAATACGTTCTTTTGCGCTGAAAAAGGTAATAACAAAAAAGATTATAGCAGCTATGGCATACACTAAAATAGCCTTTGACCATCCTTCGGCAGAGGTCTCAGTGCCATCTCCAAATTTAGTTACCATAGGTAATGTGAGTCCCTGAACAATAAATGCTGCTGACATTGCAAAAACAAACCGTATAGAAGCAATACTTGTACGTTGTTTAATATCGCTTGACATAACACCAAGTAAAGCTGAATAAGGTGTGTTGTTAAAAGAATAAATTGTCATTAAAAGTGTGTAAGTAATACCTGCATAAATAATTTTTCCTCTTTCACCCAGATCAGGTGTTGTAAATGCAAGAAAGAAAAAAAGTCCAAATGGTATTGCTGTCCATAATACCCATGGGCGGTATTTTCCCCACCTGGTATTTGTCCTGTCTGATAGTATACCTACTACCGGATCAACAAAGGCATCAAATCCTCTTGCAATAAGCAAAATTGTGCCTGCAGCAGTGGCTGTTATTCCAAAAGTGTCAGTATAGAAAGCTAACTGAAAGATAATCATTAACTGGAAAACAAAATTTGCAGAACAGTCGCCTAAACTATAACCAACTTTTTCCTTTAAGGATAGTTTTTGTGTTTCAGGTTTCATTTCCAATATTTAATTAAAATTTAACTTTGGGTTTATAAAAAAAATCACAGACTGTGAAAATAAGAAAAATTGCTTTAGAATTTAATTTTTTGCTGAAAAAGTAAAAAAAAATATTCATCTTAACTTAGTAAATATTTCACGTCAGAATACATGGATTATTTCATTGCTCTTAATTGTATCCTGAGACAACTCATTTCTTAAGAAATATTTTTTCAAACAGGATAAATTAAATATATTTATAAATTATCCTTTTTCTGTATACTGTACGGTTCTTTTACTTAGCTCTGCATCAACCATATAAATAAATAGTACAAGCATGAATATTTTAATCATACACACAAAGGCAGTCATGATTAAAATTAATTCAGACAGGAATGTATGCATCAAGGTATTGCAGCCGTTCATAATATTAAAATTATATATCTTTAATAAGTTAAAAAATTTTACCCAATGAATACAATATCAGAAAAGACAAAAACCACTACTGAAAATATTAAATTTTTCAGAGTATTTATCCTGCTATTTGTGTTATTTGTGTTTGCTTTGTCATTTAACGCTTCAGCTATTGGCGATAAATCCTATATTTCCGTGCGGCATGAAGCCGGAAGTTTCACTCTTTCCTCATCCGGGCAGTCTGCTTCCTTATATATAAGCTCCGCTGATTTTCCGGGTGTACTAAGGGCATTTAAAGATCTTCAGGCCGACATCGGCCGGGTAACAAATGTCAAACCCGGACTTTTTATTGATACTGTACCTTCCTCAGGGAATATTGTCATTGCAGGGACAGTTGGTAAAAGTCCTGTTATCGACAAACTCATAAAAGAAAAAAAGCTTGATGCCGGAGATATTGATGGCAGGTGGGAGGCCTTTTCAATACAGACGGTGGAAAAGCCCATGCCGGGGGTAAAGCAGGCACTGGTAATTACCGGCAGTGATAAGCGGGGCACTATTTTCGGCATTTACGACCTCTCAGAACAGATTGGTGTCTCTCCGTGGTACTGGTGGGCCGACGTTCCTGTAAAGCAGCAGAAGGAGCTTTTTGTGCTGCCGGGCCTTCACAGCCAGGGCGAGCCTTCTGTAAAATACAGGGGTATCTTCATCAATGATGAGGCGCCTGCTTTGACAGGATGGGCATTTGAAAAATTCGGAGGGTTCAACCATGAGTTTTACAGCAATGTTTTTGAGCTTATTCTTCGATTAAAGGGCAACTATTTATGGCCCGCTATGTGGGGCAGGGCATTTTATGATGATGATCCCGTGAATCCTCAGCTGGCCGACGAATATGGGGTTGTTATCGGCACCTCGCACCATGAACCCTGCATGCGGGCACATGATGAATGGAGAAGATACGGGAAGGGCCCCTGGAACTATGAGAAAAACGAAGATGCATTAAAAGACTTCTGGACAGAAGGTATCAGAAGGATGGGCTCCAATGAGAGTCTTGTTACCGTAGGAATGAGAGGTGACGGGGATGAAGCTATGTCAGAAGAAAGTAATATAGCACTGCTGGAAAAAATTGTTGCTGACCAGCGGGAAATCATTACTGAGGTAACAGGGAAAAAGCCACAGCAAACCCCGCAGGTCTGGGCTTTATATAAGGAGGTTCAGGATTATTATGATAAAGGTATGCGTGTGCCAGAAGATGTTACCTTATTATTATGTGATGATAACTGGGGTAACATCCGGATTTTACCAAAACCAGAAGACAGAGACCGTAAAGGGGGATTTGGAATATATTACCATTTCGATTTTGTTGGTGGACCAGTAAGCTATAGATGGTTGAATGTTACTCAAATAGAAAGGGTTTGGGAACAGTTGAACCTTGCATATCAATATGGTGCAAAGGAAATATGGATAGTAAATGTTGGAGATATTAAACCAATGGAATTTCCGATAAGTTTCTTTCTTGATTTTGCATGGAATCCTGGATGTTTTACCCCCGATTATTTACCTGCATATTATACAAGATGGGCAAATCATCAATTTGGTGAAAAATATGCAAAGGAAATTGGTGAATTAATAGCACAATATACAAAGTATAATGCGCGTCGGACTCCTGAAATGTTAACACCTTATACCTATAGTTTAACAGATTATAATGAAGCAGAAACTATTGTCAATGATTATAAAGAATTAACTAAAAAAGTAAGTGAAATATATAATGATCTTGATGCCGGATATAAAGATGCTTTTTATCAATTAGTTTTATTCCCGGTTCAAATATGTGCTAATTTAAATGAAATGTATGTTGCAATTGGAAAAAACTGGATATATAGCAAACAAGGTAGAGCGT
>CAZBUF010000076.1:0-8429 GCA_964495025.1 uncultured Bacteroidales bacterium
AAAATTTGAAAAAAAATTAAAAAAGTGTAACTATTTGTATATCTTGTAGTTAAATAATGTTACTTATAATAATTTGTTAATTAAAGAATTACTAAACTTTAATTGAAGTTAAGGTTAACTTTTTTCAATTAATTTAATTTAGACCCTGTTTAAATTGAAAATATTTTATCATTTTCAGGGTAAGAAATTGCAGAAAAATCACCTGGATTTCTCCTGTTTTTCTTTTCCCCCGAAAAGTGAAAAATGAACATATTTTTTCGGGTGTTCTTTCAGGTCTTTTATCAGGATATCCAGATTCTGAGAAGCGCTTTTCAGATTATTGTACAGCGTATCATTATGAATTAACATACCTGCCGTTCCCTCACCATTCTTAATTTTTTGAAGAATCTCATTTGTTGCTTCAATTGTTTTGTTGGTATTGTTTATCGTGGATTTTATTTCTGAATTGGCCAGTGAATCGGAAATACTGGCAAAGCTGACCAGTATTGATGCCAGTTCCCCGCTCTTTTTCTTCAGCTCTCCGGTTATATCAGCGATATTTTCAATTCCCCTCGATATGCCCCCGCCGGGTTCGAGAGAGCTGCTAAGGCCGGCTGCAATTGTATCCAGATGGGCAAATGTATTCTTTAAATTTTCCTGTGTATTTTCATTAAAGATATTCCTCATAACGATAAGAATCGTATCAATATTTGCAATCGTTTCTTCAACCTGGACCTTAAACGGATCAATCATTGCGGAAAATCCCTTATCCACTGCCCCGGGAATTGTATCGCCGGGTTTATAATATACAGTGCTGTCGCTGAAAAGAAGCTCCAGGTCCTTTATCCCTGATATCAGGCTGGAGCTTGTAATCAATGCTACCGAGTTTACAGGTATCTGTATCTTTTCCGCAAGTGCCATTGTTACAACTATCTTCCCGGGATTTTTACTGTCAAAATCAATTGCGCTTACATTACCGACCTTATATCCGTTCAGATATACTATTCCCGATTCAATAAGTCCGTTAATCTTATCATATACAATATAATAGTCATCAGATGACTTTAAAATATTCACTCCCTTAAGGAAATTAAGTCCCCAGATAAATGCGGCAATTGTAACTACTGCAATAACTCCGATTTTTAATTCTCTTGATATTTTCATGTGTAAAATTTTATTTAATTATTTGGTCACATGTAACTTACCAAAAATAATAAATCCTGCAGGTTGTGTGGTAATTCACATCACGATATTAAAAATATGATCTTACAGGTGTAAATATATCTATTTTATAATTATTGCCTAAATGTATTATCAACTAATGATTTTTTCAGTCGTTTTTTAATTCTTTTAACGCTTTGCTCAAAGGAATTATTTTATCATTCCTGACGGCAATAACAAATGCATCGGGAAAACGGCTCTTTACCTGTTTGCTGTACTCAACAATTTCCGCGTAGGTTTGCTTGTTTCCCACTGCATATTTATAGATATCTGACATATGATACTCACTAACATCACGAAAGTCATCAAATACTTCCGAGTTAAGTGACACAGGATTTGTAGAAGCTGAGATCTGCACTTTAAATGTTATATTCTCATTACGTTTTACAATTTTGAACGCACTGTCAGCATTTGCCGGCGGCAACAAATCAGTATCAGCGTCATGAATGTCAAATGCATCACTTTCTGCGGTGCCGGAATAAAGGCCTTCCGAATTGCCTGAAGCACCCGCACCGTTAAGCTGTACGCTTACATTCCTTGATTCTATTACATTCTTATAATCCCTGAATGCTCTGAAAATGGCCGATGCAATATATTCCTGTCCTGTTTCCGATATAAGATACTTTTCTTCTTCACTATTTGTAATGAACCCTACCTCAATCAACACTGCCGGCATTGCAGTTTGTGCCAGCACAACGAATCCCTGCTGTTTCACACCCCTGTCCTTTCGCATAGCCCTGTCCCTGAACTGCTCCTGTACATATGTGGCAAAGTTTATGCTATGGCCAAAATATACTTTCTGCATAAGCGCCAGCATGATATATGTCTCCGGGGCATCAGGATTAAATCCTTCATAACGTGCAGAGTAATCATCTTCCAGCAGGATCACTGAATTTTCGCGTTTTGCGACCTCAAAATTCTCTTCCGCCCTGTGAAGACCAAGAACAAATGTTTCCGTTCCGGTGGCATTAACATTTGACATTCCGTTTGCGTGAATGGAAATATACAGATCAGCATTATGTTTATTTGCAATCTCCGCTCTTTCATGCAAAGGTACATACTCATCAGTCTGCCTTGTATAAATAACTTCAACATCACTGAACCTGGTTTTTATATACTGGCCCAGCTTTAAAGCAATTGACAGTACCACATCTTTCTCTGAAACCAAAGCGCCCACCGTGCCGGGGTCCCTGCCGCCATGACCGGGATCTATAACAATCGTATCAACATTGAGATCAGTGTTGTTTATGGTGGTTTGTGCCTGTATATGCAGAATAATGAAAAATAATATAAGAATAATACTAATTGTGCGTTTAAGGGTAATTATGCTTGATTTTTTTTTATACATTCGAAAAACTTATATTTTATTAGTTTTGCAGGTTTCCTATTAATAACTTTTTTTTGCAAAAATAGCATTTCTGCTTATCATATTATGGAATTATCAGCAAAGAATTTTAACATTAATTGCTCTTGAATGATCCCGTAAAATGGTTGATAAATAACGATTTCTTTATGCTCAACATCTTGTTTAATAACAGTTATCAACATAAACCACAAAACTATCATGACATAGTAAAACTTATCGCTGTTATTATTCTTCTTTTGGTTATTAATATATCTTATGCACAGGATACGATTTTTTTTAATGACACAATAATTACCAGCAGTCCTGATTCTGTAATACATACTGTTGCACCGGCGGCAACTGACACAATACCCCATGCCAAAAAGAGAACCCCGAAAAGCCCGATGGAGTCGGAAGTCACCTATACTTCCAGGGATTCTTTCAGGATCTCCTTATCTGAACGAAAAATTTACTTATTCGGCGAAGCCCAGGTAAATTACGAGGACATTGAGCTTAAGGCAGATTACATTGTTTTCGATATGTCAAATAATACTGTTCTGGCGACAGGCACCACCGACACACTTGGAAAATCTGTAGGGAAGCCGGTGTTCAAGCAGGGCAATGAGGTCTTCCAGTCAGATACGTTAATATACAATTTTCAGACCAGGAAGGGGATCATCAAGCACGCATTTACACAGCAGGGTGAAGGATATCTGCACAGCGAACAGACCAAACGCCTCGAGAACGGGCACATTCATATGAAGAACGGCAAATATACAACATGCAATGCCGAGCACCCGCATTTCTATATAGGACTGACCAAAGCCATTGCTATACCTGAAGAAAAGATCATCAGCGGACCGGCCTACCTTGTTATTGAAGATGTGCCACTGCCGCTGATCCTCCCGTTTGGCTTTTTTCCCAATTCCGTGGAAAGGTCTTCGGGCTTAATTATTCCTACCTATGGCGATGAACAGTCAAGGGGTATATATCTGCGCAACGGAGGCTGGTATTTTGCACTTAATGACTACTTTGATTTGAACCTGCAGGGTGACGTATATTCACGTGGAACATGGGGACTGAGTGCTTCTTCAAAATATGTAAGGCGCTACAGGTTCAGCGGTAATTTCAGTGGCAGGTTTTATGTAAATAAGATCTCAAATGAAAATCCCGATCCACCCAAAACCACTGACTTTTCTCTCAGATGGGTTCATACCCAAAGCCCCAAAGCAAATCCTACGAGGACATTTTCAGCAAATGTGAATTTTTCATCAAATTCATACGATAAGAACCACAGCTACGATATGTCGAGTTACATTCAGAATACCAAGAGTTCAAGTGTCACCTTTTCCAAGAAATGGCCGGGAACGCCGTTTAACCTCGCTGCCAGTCTGAATCATTCCCAGAACAGCATAAATAAGACTGTTGACCTTAACCTGCCGAAAGTTTCTTTTAACATGAGCCGTATTTATCCATTCAGAGGAAAAGGAGGAGGAGGTAAACTCAAATGGTTTGAGAATATCCAGGTCAGCTATTCGGCAAATATGGAAAACCGCATTAACGCATATGATTCAACACTTATCAGTGAAGCGACATTAAAAAGCATGAAAAACGGCTTTAAACATTCTATACCGGTGTCAATGACAAATATCAAGCTTCTTAACCTGTTAAACATAACACCTTCACTAACCTATAACGGCGTTATGTATTCCAGCCAGATATATAAAAGCCTGCCTGACACGTCAATATTTTACAATGAAGGCGCTTCAGGGCTTATTATTGATACCATCAGGGGACTAAATTATGCACATTCGCTGGTCCCCGGTATCAGCTTCTCGGTCAACCCGAAGTTCTACGGAATGATTGAATCAGCGAACGAGGAATCATATTTTGTGGCTGTAAGGCACGTTTTATCGCCGTCGGCAAGTTTTAGTTTCAAGCCGGATATGTCAAAGTTCATGCCTGATTATTATAAAACCATCAAATATCCCAGGTCCGTTACTTTGCCCTATGAGGAACATGAATATTCAATATATCAGAATTACCTCTACGGAACACCTATGGAGTCAGGGAGGAGTGGTTCGGTAAGCCTGGCACTCAATAATAACCTGGAACTTAAAGTAAGGCCCGCGAATGACACCACAGGAAGCACGAAAAAAATCAAGCTGCTCGATAACCTGAATTTTAATACAAGCTATAATCCTTTTAAGGATGATTTCAGATGGTCATATATTAATATGACCGGTTCAACAAGGATACTTGATAATAAGATCAATATAAGGTTCAACAGCAGCTTCAGTCCGTATGTACTTGATTCCCTGGGAAAGGAAATGAATGAATACTTACTGATCGAATCAAAAAAGCTGGCAAGACACGTAAGAACAAATGTTAACATCGGAATGTCATTCAGGTCAGCTGCCGGAGATAAAAAGAATAAGGAGGTAAAAGAAGGGGCAGAAGCAGAGGAAGAGATCACGGAAGCGCCCAATGATTTTTATGATGATACTTATGGTTACTATTATGGTGATTATGTTGATTTCAGTATCCCATGGAGTATAAGGATGGATTATAGCTGGTCAGTTTCACAGCCGGGGTTTAAGGAATCAAGGCAGGTTATGCAGACAATGAGACTATCCGGAGATTTCAGCCTGACGAAAAAGTTAAAGATCGGGGGAAACACCGGTTATGACTTCGAAAAAAGGGAATTGACGGTAACAAATATAAACATACACAGGGATCTGCATTGCTGGGAGATGCGGTTTTCAGTGGTCCCCTTTGGCCCTCATAAACATTATTCATTTACTATAAATGCCAAATCATCCATTCTTCGTGATCTGAAATATGACAAGCGAAAGAGCTGGTATGATTATTTATAGGCAGCACATATAAAGCAAACAATAAAATACTCACCAATGACGAAAAGAATTATAACAACAGCAAATGCTCCTGCATCAATAGGCCCATACAGCCAGGCCATTGAAGCTAACAACACTCTTTACATCAGCGGACAGATACCGCTGGATCCTGAGACCGGCAAAATTGCCGGCAGTGATATCGTATCACAAACACGACAGGTAATGAAGAATATCACAGCCATACTGAAAGCCGCCGGCTATGAGCCGCGACATGTGGTAAAATCCACATGCCTGCTGGCCGACATAAATGATTTTCAGAAAATGAATGAGGTTTATGCGGGATACTATCCCGAAGATCCTCCTGCCAGGGCAGCTTATGAGGTATCAAACTTACCCATGGGAGTAAAAATAGAAATTGAAACTATCGCCGTACGATAGGTAAATAATTTTCAGGTTTATTTGATTTGCCGGAGGTGCTATCCCTTACTCTGTAATGATCTCAAAGGGAACTTCAGCCTGTATTTCCTTATGCAGTTTAATTATTGCCGTATACGTGCCTACTTCTTTGATCAGCTCCTCTTTAAAGGTGATATTTTTTCTGTCGATCTCAAATCCTTTTTCTTTAAGGGCCTCAGATATCTGAATGGTATTAACAGAGCCAAAGATCTTTCCTTTTGAGCTCGTTTTGGCACCAACAGATAACTTCAACTCTTTTAGCTTTTCGGCTAACTTTGAAGCTTCATCCTTAACTTTTTCTTCCTTATGAGATTTCTGTTTAAGTATTTCCAGGTGTGCTTTTTTTACCGAAGCGATGGCATTTACTGCAAATCCTTTTGGTATAAGATAATTACGCGCATAACCGTCCCTGACCGTGATGATCTCGTCTTTATATCCCATGCCGGGCATATCCTTCTTAAGTATGATTTCCATAATTCTTCCTCCGGTTTATTTAAGCAAATCAGTAACATATGGCAACAGTGCAAGATGACGCGCTCTTTTAACAGCAGTAGCTACTTTGCGCTGGTACTTCAGTGAAGTACCGGTCACCCTTTTCGGAAGGATCTTACCCTGATCATTTAGAAACCTCTTCAGGAATTCAGGATCCTTGTAATCAATATATTTAATGCGATTTTTTTTAAACCGGCAATATTTGGTCTTTCTGATCTCTACCGCAGGCGGTGTCAAATATCTTATTTCTGATTGATTCTGTGCCATATCTTATGTCTCCTTTACTGGTTCTGCAGTTTTTTTCTTTGTTTTTCTTTTTTCGCTGTATTCCCTGGCGTATTTATCCATCCTTACTGTCAAAAATCTTAAAATTCTTTCATCACGCCTGAATTCTGTCTCCAGCTTATCAATAAACTCTCCATCACACTTGTATTCAAGTAAATAATAAAAACCAGTCGATTTTTTTTGTATAGCGTAGGCTAACTTCCTTAATCCCCAGTCTTCTTCATTTATAATCTCGCCTTTACTGCCTGTGATAAGGGCTTTGAACTTATCTACCAGTTCTTTCATCTGGACTTCAGACAATACAGGTGTTGAAATGAAAACCGTTTCGTATTGATTGACCATTCTTATAACTATTTTTAACAATGAATTTCAGGGTCGCAAAAATATGAACTTTTTTCATCTATTCAAACAAATAAAATGTTTTTTATTGATTTATTATTTTATTACTCATAATTAAAACATAAAAAAAAAATTAGTCGTGTAATTATTGACATCCAGCGCTTTTGGAATTTCTTTTTATTTTAAGCTAATATTTAAATATATTTGTCAGGGTTAACCTGAAAATAATATGGAAAATTTCATTGTCTCGGCAAGAAAATACCGTCCTGACAGATTCGATTCTGTGGTGGGCCAGGCTTCCATTACAAGGACCCTGAAAAATGCCATAAGCAGCAACCAGATTGCTCACGCCTACCTGTTTTGTGGCCCCAGGGGAGTGGGGAAAACAACCTGTGCCCGGATATTTGCCAGGACAATAAATTGTAAAGAGCCGGATAATAATTTTGAGGCGTGCAATAAATGTGAATCATGCATATCTTTTAATGAATCGAGGGCATATAATATTCATGAGCTGGATGCTGCTTCCAATAATTCGGTTGAAGATGTGAGGAACCTGATCGAACAGATACGTATCCCTCCTCAAATAGGAAAATACAGCATCTATATAGTAGATGAGGTTCATATGCTTTCACAATCCGCCTTTAACGCATTCCTGAAAACTCTTGAAGAACCTCCGGCCCATGCTATTTTTATACTCGCGACTACTGAAAAACATAAGATCATTCCCACGGTATTATCCCGTTGCCAGGTCTTTGATTTTAACCGCATAAAGATCGGGGATATAGTCTCCTGCCTGGCAAATATATCAAAGAAGGAAAGTGTTGATTATGAGCCTGATGCATTGAATATTATCGCTCATAAAGCCGATGGTGCTTTGCGTGATGCGCTGTCTGTTTTTGATCAGTTAATAAGCTTTTCAGATAAGAAAATAACTTACAAAGGAGTGATCGAAAGCCTCAATGTGCTGGATTATGAGAATTATTTCAATCTTACTGCTGCTTTCATTAACCAGGATGTTTCAAAAGCCTTGCTGATATTTAATGAAATACTAAACAATGGCTTTGATGCTCATAATTTCATAAACGGACTGAGCAACCATTTCAGGGATTTGCTTGTTTGCAAGGATCCGCAGACTGTCGGGCTGCTTGAAACAGGTAATACATTTAAGGAACGTTATCTGGCACAAACTGCAGAGTGCCCGCCTGAATTTATTTTTAAAGCTCTTGAAATATGCAGTGCATGTGATATTTCATATAATACAAGTAAAAATCAAAGGCTTCATGTTGAGCTTGCACTTGTGAAACTCTGTAATATTTACGGCAAAAAAAAAAGCACACTGATCCGGGAGGCTGAGAAAAAAGCGGTAGAAGAGAAGAAAAAAATAATTGGAAATAAGGAAACAGAGGAAAAGAAGGAGGATAAGCAACCTGAGGTTAAGGAGGCGGAGGAGAAGGCAG
>CAZBUF010000077.1:0-2293 GCA_964495025.1 uncultured Bacteroidales bacterium
GAGGCATGACAACATCCTTTATGGCAAACAATCATATACGGGTGGTACAGCTTGTTCATACCCCTATACCTATGTTGAGCCATACCCCGCATTTTATGAAAGACTTCAGCTATTCTCTGAAAATGCAGCAGGTTTCTTCCAGGAGGTGTTCGATGGTACACCTCTCAGCAGTAATAACAATATCGTAAGCTACTACACAAAGTATGCTGATATCATGAGCAAATTCAAGACAATAGCCTGGAAGGAACTGGCAGGTGTGGCAATCAATGAAACTGAAATCACATTCCTGAAGACCATGATCAATGCTTACATGGCTTCCGGCCCTTCTATCACAGGATGGTTCAATGACCTGTTCTATGACCCTTTCCTTGGTTTAGGCTGGAACTATAATGTTGCTGATGTGCACACACAACCCACAGACCAGTTCGGGACAATTGTAGGCCATGTGCTACATGCCGGGAACGGATATATTGATAATGGTGTATTTCTGGCTCCCAATCCCACAAATCATGCTCAGCTTATAGCTTTTGCCGGCCCTGTATCGTCATTCTGGTATGAGGTGACAGACAATTTTTACAGGTACGATGACCAGGAGTGGCAGGATAAATTTATGTATGGCACGGACATGCCGCAGCGCCCCGACTGGATTGCTGCATATATGGCCGGTAATAGCGGGGATTCATTACCGTCAGGCAGAAACTTAGCAGGTACTGTTTTTCATGTCACAGGCATAGATCCCCCTGATGTAATGCATGATATAGACTATTTGCTTGCATTTCCCAATCCTTCGGCAGATCTGGTACATCTCAGGTTTGTGCTGAACAGGAAGAACAATATAAATATAGAGGTATATAATACAAATGGTAGCATGGTATGTATGCCCTTCAACGATTGGCTGATGCCGGGAGAACATGATATACCTGTTGACCTGGCCGGCCGGCCGGAAGGTTTGTATATTATTAAATTAAGAGCCGGTGATATGGTGTTATCAAGAAAGGTTATGGTATTCTGAGGTTACGCTTCCGGCTGCAACATATGGACATTCCGGTCTCATTATAATGACATCTTTTTCCAGCTTTTTATCATTATATATATTAAAAACATTTCTTAAAACACAGTTATGGGAAAGAAAATAGCTCTTTTAGTGCTTTTCGCCGGTTTTGGAGTAGCGCTTTACGCCCAAAACACCATTTTAATCAGAGCGGGATATAATCAATCGTTCTTTTACGAAACAGGCGAGATTGATGACTTCGTAATTATTCAGGAGGATGTTGGCAGCAAGCCTGCATATTATTTCGGATTTTCATTTTATAAAGAGAAAGGCAGGATTATACACATGGAACCAGCGTTTAATTTTACTGCCAGGCATGTGTCAATGGATTATAGAGAAAAGCACGGTGTATTAGCATAGTGCTCATATGATTATGACTATAAGTTCAACTATATAGGACTGTCGTATTTTCCTGTGATCGAAGTCGGTAACCGGTTTAAAGTCGCCGGTTCTTTCCGTCCGAATCTGGGAATACTGGTATATTCACATTATGAAGGAGTGAGGACCTGTCAGGCTGTGCCGGCTGATGCGCCTTCAACAACAAATGTCAGTGGAAGCGGCAGCGACATGTTTTACTTCTGGAGCCTGGATATTGAATTCAATCTAAGGTTTGAATATCATCTGGATGATGATTTTGGGATCTTTATAGAGGGCCAGTATTCGCAAGGGTTATCAAGAATTTTTGAGGATATGAGTATGAAATTCAATTTTAAGAATTATTCTGCCGGAGCAGGTATTGCCATATCCTTTTAGCGTCTGAAGAATTATTTCAGGCAGACCAACATTTTTATGAATCCGAAGGGGACTGAAATCGAAACAGTTTTCTGAGGATTTGAATAAAATCCATAAAGCCTCACCCCTTTATTCTGATTGTATAAAACAATACGTTTATTAATTTTACATAAAAATGATAAATTGTAAATCATCATTAAACATAACTAACCATGAAAATCATAATTCCGGTTCTTTTTATTGTTTGTATGTTATCGGCTTGTAAAAATACCGGGCAACAAAACGATTGGGAAAATCCTTATGTTACAGGTATTAATAAAGAACCGGCCCGTGCAACTATGTTTTCTTATGATTCTGAAGAAGATGCAAAAACGTATGACCGTAAAAAATCAACCCGTATATTATCCCTTAACGGCCTGTGGAATTTTTATTTCAGTCCCACTCCCGAAAAAGCACCTGATGATTTTTATAAATCCCGCGTAAAAGGATGGGATAAAATTGAAGTCCCAT
>CAZBUF010000078.1:0-4122 GCA_964495025.1 uncultured Bacteroidales bacterium
AGTCCGGAAAGAAGGGACAGTATACGGTCCGGGTAAATTACCATATTCACTGTTATTCTCTCCTGGAATCAGGGTTTGAAACAAAATGACCCCGGAATAATTCCTGCCTTAAAAGTATCAACCGGAGAACCGTCAGGAAGAAAGCGGTATACCATACCTCTCTGCACACAATCAATGGCATCTGCAACATAAACTTCTGATGTTACAGGATCGACATCCAGTCCGTAGTAACCTCCTGAGTATATTCCCGCATAAGGACTTCCGATAAAAAGTTCAGGGTCGCCGGCAGAATTAACCGCAAGGCGGTAAATGTGCCTGTTTATGAAATACAAAGTATCTCCTGTACCGTTTAATCTGGCTTCAGATGGCCGGTCACCCTTAACAAACCTGTATATATGCTCCACTTTCCGGCTTTCGGCATCAATCCTTATCAGGCCGGGAGCTTCGTACCCATAGGTACTGCCTTCAAAACCGCCATCTGTTATAGTCCATATTTTATTGTATTTATCAATTACCAGCGAAGTGGGTTGTATAAGCACCTCGATAGAGTCAACAACTTTATCAATATCGCTGTCAATAACAAGGATCTTGTTATCGTAGTTCCAGCAATTGGTAAACACATACCTGCCATATTGCACCATTTGTTCGGTGGAATGCTGATTAAATCGTGCATCGTGATTATTGGCATCAATTGATCCTGTGATTTGAAAGGTAAGCGGATTTACAACAGTAATAGACCTGGCGTACAAATCAGTTACATAAGCTTTGTTATCTCTTATGAAATGGATGTAACGCGGTGATGTTAACCCGGTGATCTTACCCGCAAATTCAAATGTGTTTATATTGATAACATTAATTTTCCCGCTATGATTTACCACAATATATCCAAGACTGTCCCTAATCTGCATTGACTGTGCTTCATCACCCAGGGGCAGTGCATTTATGCCGTAAAATATATCGTTAAATACTTCTTTTGTCTCAATATCATAATAAGACAAAGAAGCATTGCCATACATGAAATTACCTTCATTAACAATAAATAAACCTTTGTACGGGTTCCTTATGCCGGTTTTTGCATCCCATAATTCATCATCCTTCATGCAGCTGTTAAGCACCGAAAAAAAAGAGAAAAATATTATTAATATTCTTATGTTCATCTTTCAATTAAAATTTCAGCATCAGCAAAAACATGTAATTTCTTCCGGGCATTGGCCGGTATAGTATGGAATGATATGTTTCATTGAAAAGATTATATATTTTTATCTCTGCTGAGGCCGTAAGCTTTTTCATTTGTATCTCTTTGCCAAACATAAGGTCATTCATAAAGTAGGGATATAACCAGTCGCGGCGTGAGATATCGTTGCTTGATGTGGTATACCGCTCGCTGTATGAGTTATGCTGGAAAGTAATAAAAAATCTCCTGTAAGAAAGGTTAACCATTACATTCCCCGAATGCAGCGGAATATAAACAAGCTGCCTGCCATAGGATTCATCTCCCCATACCAGCGGATCGCCGTAATTAACTGAGCTTGTGTATGCATAAGTTCCGGCAACCTTATAACCTGCCTTTCCAAAACTCCCGTTAACTATAGCATTGAACTCAATGCCCTGTGATAAGACCCTTTTTATGTTCTGTGGTTCCCAGTATCCTTTATAGCCGGGGATCCAGATTATCCAGTTGTCAATATCCGAACGGTACATGGTCGCTTCTGTTCTTAATCCGTGATTCCTGGCAGTAAGCTGGTATTCAATACCAAGCTCATAACTTATCCCCTCTTCGGGTAATAAATCAGGATTCCCTCCCGGCTGCCAGTACAGATCATTTAATGACGGCTGATGATAATTCCGCGCGATATTTCCTTTTAGCAGCAGGTCAGTTTCTTTTATCAGCCTGAAGTCAAAGCCAAAAAATGGCACAAGTGGTACAATTTTATTATCTGTCATATACTGCCTGAACATCAGGTTCAGGTTCAGCCGGTTGGCAAAAGATTTACGCAGGGCAAAAAAAGATGACAATTCCACGCGCTGTTGTTCATATCCTGTCTTTTGCACGGTATCTCCTGAGATTATATCGTGCACATTTACATCAAAACTGCATTCTACGGAAAATGCATCTTTGAAATTGTGCGTGTATGAAACTGAGTTTAACAGGCTTTTCTGGGTACTTTCCGAAAAAACAGAATTTACATGTCCTAAACCCGGAATATTAATCCTTAGTGAATAACCAAGTTTTTTAACTGAATACCCGCTACGCATCAGAAGTTTATTATTTTTCCCATGATGTTTCCAATCCAGAACAATTTTGTTATCGTTATCTGTTTGCCTGTTAAGATTCGAGTTGTCAGGCCCCTCATAGCTTGTTACCCTGGGGATGGTCCTGCCGGCCTGCTGGCCCCACCATCGTGCCGAAAGAATATTATTATGATCCGGGCGGTAATAAACTTCCTGCAGTATGCCGTACCTGGTATAACCGGCATTATCGTTAGTATCCAGGGGATGTACAATTTCGCCTGTTTCCGGATCGATATTTCCGATACCCCTGTTAACGAATGTATAGTCGTTTTTTGAATAATTGTGATACAGCCTTGTTTTTAACCTTATTTGCCTATTGCCTGCCCCAAGCTGTACAAATTCATCAAAGGTATTGCAGCTACCTGCACCCTGCATGTATTTCACACCTGGTTTGCCGTTCCATTCAGCCTTGTTGCTTATGTTTACCGAACCTCCCAGTCCGCCGCTTCCGCCGGCTATGGATGCCGTTCCATGCTTCAGGTTCATATCATCTATTATATATACGGGGATAAGGGAAAAATCTACCATCCCTGCCATTGGTGTGTTAATATTCATACCGTTCCAGTTTACCTGTGCATGTGAAGCTGCCGTACCACGAAATGATGCAGTGGCCAATGCACCGCGGCCATAGCTTTTAATAAAAACCGATGTATTCTCAGAAAGCAACTCTGACAGGGAAAGATTTGCTTTTTCCAGTAATACTGTTGTATCTATACGTGTTTCCTTCATTCCTGCCTCTTCCTTCATAAAGATACGGTCAGCCGTCACTTTGATCTCCTCTATCCGGAAAACAGAATCCTTAATACCCTGTGAAAAGGTGTTCTGTGACAATAAGCAACAAATAAGTAATGTATATACCCTCACTGCCGAAGTATATGTCCTCTTTGAAAATTTATATACCTTCATTGAGTATTTATATGCACTCACTATATATTTAAGTGCCCTCATTGCATAATTATATGCTCTCATCACCAATGTATATGCTCATTTTGTTATACTATTCTTTAATAAAGCCGGAAGCCGCGAAATCATGCCCGCTCATTATTTTAGCTATATAAAAACCTTCGGGGAATCTGGTTATATCAATGTTTTCGCCTTCATTATAATTTTCCAGGTACAACATAACAATTCCTGCAGCATTAATTATTAATACATCAGACTTGTGCACTCCCTCAATCTTCAGATAATCTTTTGCAGGATTGGGATATAACCTACAGCTCAGCTTTTTATTATTATTAACCACAGACGCCGGTTCTACATATTTTACAATTGTTGATGCCGTGGCCGTTATTCCTGGTTTATCAGCCAGGGAGGCCGTAAGAATAAGCTCGCCGGATTTTGTGACCGAGAGTATATTATTCGCGTCCACTGAAGCTTCCTCCATATTGCTTGTCCAGTTAATTAATTTATCATGTTGCAGCCTGCCTTTATGAAAGACAAATACTTCCATCTGAAATTCAGGTGTATCAATTTCTTCAGGCAGATCTTTGATCACAACCATATCCAGCACTCCTGTTATCGTATTATCCGGAGAAACATCTGCCGCTCCGGTTATCTCCGTAGAAATCTCCCCCAGCCAGCTGGAATTTGCCTGCACACCGGTATGTACCCTGATAAAATGAATCTCGTCAATATCAATATACTCGCCTTCATCATTCACAGCCCAGTCGATATCAAAAGCATCAGCGCCCGAGTTTTCGATACCCGGAGTATAAGGATTATCAGGAACAGTATAAGGGGCGGATCCCCGCAGCTGGTTATCAGCATAACCGAAAGCCCTCTTATATGATAATATAAATGCGGGATTAGAAGTATCAACAGCATCTTTGA
>CAZBUF010000079.1:0-6710 GCA_964495025.1 uncultured Bacteroidales bacterium
CTTATATTCTTCATCAGAAACATTATTAAGCTTCAGTCCTATGTCACTCTTATCATTTTTATTTTTATAAAGCTCAATTTCACGAAAAACTTCCCTCATCATTTTATTGATATCAAACAACTTTTTGTCAGTATTAAGCTGCTCAGCTTCTATTCTTGATATATCAAGAATATCATTTATGATACGTAAAAGCTGCTCGGCACTGTCTTTTATTATCTCCGTATAATATTCCCTTAACGAGGGTGACAATTCTTCTTTAGCAAGTAAATCCGTAAAACCCATGATCCCGTTCATCGGTGTCCGGATCTCATAACTCATGTTTGCGAGGAAAGCTGATTTCAGGCGCTCCGACTCTTCAGCTTTTTCTTTTGCATCAATAAGCTCTATTTCTGTTTCTTTTTGCTTTGTAATGTCATGCATAACTTCCCCTAATCCAACAATATCTCCATCCCCTTTTATTATCGGGAATCCTCTTACCTGCCAGATTTTTCCATCGGGTGTTGTAATTACCTTCTCCCTTGCTTCTTTATATTTTACAACCTCCAAAACCGGGCACTCATTACAGGGCTTTTGTGATTTTAAGACGAATTCATAACAGTGATGCCCTGTGATTTTGCTTAAATCCATGTTCAGATATTCACGAAAGGCTTTATTGGCCCATCGTATTTTAAGATTTTCATCATAGAATATAAACATTTCCGAAGTTGAGTCAAGGATCAACTCCTTTTCTTTTTCTACCTGTGTCAAAGCCAGTTTTGCCTCAATCAGTGCCGAAATATCATGAAACACTGTAGTCAGCTTTTTATCACTTAATTCACAAATCAAATGAATTGAAAGTACTGAGTTATCAGGCCGCAGAATTCTTGTTACGGTATCGATTTTTCTACCGGTTTTTATTGTATTTCTGATTAACTTATCTATATTTTGTTTTTCTTCAGGATGAATTAGTTCTATTATACTATCGTAATTTACCGCGAACGAACTTTTGTCAATTCCGCAAATAGTGTAAAATTCATCAGAACATGTGCTTGTATGCTTAACTAAGTGATATTCCCAGCTTCCCAGACTGGCAAACTTTTGTGTTTTTCTCAGGTTATTCTCGCTTTCAATCAAGAGCTTTTGTGATTTCCTGTATGTAACTCTGATTTCAGTTTCAGCAATTTCTTTTTCAATTGCAGAGGACAGCCTGCTGAGATTATCTTTCATTATATAATCAGAAAGACCATTCTTCATCGCCTTAACGGCATTCCCCCCGTCAATGACATCTGATACAAATATTACAGGAATATCTTTCCCGTTTTGCTTAATAATCTCCAGTGCATCCTGACCTGAAAATCCGGGAACATTATAATCGGCAAGTACAATATCGGGCTGAAATGATGCAAGCTGACGAATAAAATCATTTTTGTTCTCTGTTGCTTTATATGAAAAATCAAGCTTATCCTTCTTTAACCGGTTAAGGACAATTTCCAGATCATAGGGATTATCCTCCAGTAATAATATTTTTATTTCATTCATTGAATGATAATTAATTTTGGGGCTGGTTCGCCACAAGTCCATAATATCCTGACTCACTTTTTGCAGGGTCTTATTCTTAAACTCCTGTTGCTGGACTGCCATAATGCTGATAGTGTTCAATAAGTGATACTTCTAATACATTTTAATCATTAATATTTTTTTCTTATCTGATTTTCTTATTTATTTTGAATATCGTATTGTTATCGGGAGAATTAACTTTTTTTTAGTCTCACCGGTCTGTTGATCCCATATGAGCATATGACTTCAAACTGTGTTTCTAATAACTGTATTATATACTGATATAGTTATTTGAATATATGACTTTTTTCCAAGATAAAAAAAATAAATCCGGTGATATCCATCATCGTATCTTATATTATTGTTCCGATATAAATATCAATATAAAAGCAATAAGTTGAAAAAAGATCTCTTTGCTATCCAACCGGTTTAATATTATTATTTGGCTGAAATTATGATAAGTGTAACTTTGCAAAAAGGGATTATTTGAATACAATGCAGATTCCTTTGTCTCAATAACAAAATTAATTACAGTTGTTTATATTTTTTAATTAACATTGCATCTATTGTTTCACAAAATATAAATATTGATTCACAGGAAATCCCAAATAAATATTGTTATGAGTAAAATACGAATTTCTGAAGCAGTAAAAACCAAAAAGATCCTGGTTTCAGACGGTGCATGGGGCACATTTCTCCATAAAAAAGGGTTAAAGCCCGGTGAGTGCCCTGAAGAGTGGTGCATTAACCGTCCTGATGATGTTCTTGCTATTGCAAAAAGTTATATTGATGCAGGTTCTGACATGATCGAAACAAACAGTTTTGGAGGCACGGCTTTAAAATTGAAGCATTATGGACTGGCAGGCAAAGTAAGTGAAATAAATGAAGCTGCTGCGAAAATTTCCTGCAAGGCAGCAGGACCTGACAAATGGGTCATTGCATCCGTAGGGCCAACAGGAAAAATGCTGGTGATGGGCGATGTAACTGAAGACGAGCTTTACAGTAATTTCAGGGAACAGGCAATTGCCCTGGAAAAGGGAGGAGCCGATGCAATATGTATTGAAACAATGAGTGCTATTGATGAAGCTACACTGGCAATTAAGGCTGCAAAGGAAAATACTAAGCTTGAAATAATATCAACATTTACTTTTGAAAAGACTGTTACAGGTGAATACAGGACAATGATGGGTGTATCACCCGCGGAAGCCGCTAAAGCCTGTATTGATGCAGGAGCAGATATTATCGGCACAAATTGTGGAAATGGCATGGAAAGAATGGTTGATGTTGTTAAAGAAATGAGGGCAACAGTACCCGGTGTGCCTATACTTGTTCATGCCAATGCAGGGATGCCAAAGCTGGTGAATGGTGAAAATATTTTTCCCGACACTCCTGAACAGATGGCTTCATTTATACCGGCTGTTATTGAAGCAGGAGCAAATATCATCGGGGGATGTTGCGGAACAACGCCCGCACATATCATGGCTATAAGAGAAAAAATACAAAATACTTAAGATACATTCTGCAAGGAATCCTGGTATTCAAGCCTGTTGATAGGTGTAATTACTCTTTTGTCAGGCTCCAGAATATACCTGTTCTCATTTTCAATGTATATTAACTCATGGCAGTCAATAATTTCCCTGCTGGGTATCTGATTTAAAGTTCCGTATTCCTTTTCCAATGAGTTAATCCTTTCTATCTGATCTTTTCTTACTGCAAATAATCTGCCGGATTTAAAGTTTGACTGTTGAAATACTACATATTTCCTGAGAGTGAAAGTGTTAATATAAGAGTACTTGTTCATAATTACTTTTTATTAATAAACATGGACGACAGATATGTATCTCATGTCACTTACTGATAATAAAGTGTGATAATAGGTGCCTGCCATGTTCTGTGAAATGATTGTACAGGATCAAATATTGTTAATTCATGTATTTTTATAAATATAGCAAAAAATGGAATGCGCGACAAGTATATTAATATGTTATTTAACATAAATTTTTTATCATCTGATTCATGTATATCCTTTTATAAAACTTATAGACTATAAAGATTGACATTAGCTTATGGATTTTATAAATTTGTTAAGGGACGGAAAGTATGTTAAAAAATTCTTAATTCCCTGACAGTTATATGAAATGCTTTAAAATATACACAATATTTCATTTCCTGTTATTCGGGATTCAGCAAAGGCATATATTTTTTAAAAATATATAACAGTGAATTTTTTACAGTTAGAAGAATTATAAAGAAATGATATCAAAAAAAGTTTGATTATAACCATTCAGGAGTGTGTAAATATACCATTTACATTCTTCTTATTTACTAACAATAAATGGTCGACCCAAAAATAATCTCCCCTCCTATTATCCTTTATGGGATTTTGGATAGCGTTATAAAGGATTTGTGAACCTTAGGGAACTGAAATCGAACCAGTTTCCTGAGTATTTGAATAAAATCAACAAAGCCTCACCCCTTTATTTATGGTTGTATAAAACAATACGTTTATTAATTTTACATAAAACTGATAAATTGTAAATCATCATTAACCATTACTAGAAATGAAAATCAAAATCACGATTCTTTTTATTGCTTATATTTTATCGGCTTGTCAAAATACCGAACAACAAAGGGAATGGGAAAATCCTTATGTTACAGGTATTAATAAAGAGCCTGCCCATGCAACTATGTTTTCTTATGATTCTGAAGAAGATGCAAAAACATATGACCGCAAAAAATCAACCAGGATATTATCCCTTAACGGCCTGTGGAATTTTTATTTCAGTCCCACTCCCGAAAAAGCACCTGATGATTTTTATAAATCCCGCGTAAAAGGATGGGATAAAATTGAAGTCCCATCCAACTGGGAATTACAAGGATATGGAACGGCAATATATACCAATATAACCTATCCCTTCAAAGTCAACCCCCCTTACATTGATCATTCCGACAATCCGGTTGGTTGTTACCAGAGGAGTTTTGAAATTCCGGACAACTGGAAAGGCATGAATATTACCTTACATTTTGGGGGAGTAAGTTCCGCATTTTATGTCTGGATAAACGGAAAATTTGTGGGTTACAGCGAGGACAGCATGTTACCCTCTGAATTTAATATAACAGATAAAATGAATGCAGGGAAAAACATAATTTCTGTTAAAGTATACCGCTGGAGTGATGGAGCGTACCTTGAAGATCAGGATCATTGGCGACTAAGCGGAATTCAACGGGAGGTATTATTGCTTGCGGAACCTAAAGTAAGGATCAGTGATTTCTTTGTACAAACACATCTTGATAACGCATACAAAAATGCGAGTCTGCAGATCCGTCCAAAAATAAAAAATCTGGCTACTCAGGATATCCAGGGGTATACGCTGGAAGCAATGCTTTATGATCCTGACGGGGAAGCTGTATTAAAGAAGCCATTGAAGGAAGATGTATCTAAAATCATTGATGAATTTTATCCCCGTATTGACAACGTGAAATTTGCACTTATGGAAACACAGGTTGTTAATCCCCTTAAATGGACTGACGAGACTCCATATTTATATACACTTGTTTTTTCATTGAAAGATAAAAATGGGAAATTACTGGAAGCTAAAAGTACCCGTATTGGTTTCAGGTCAATTGAGACATCCCCTGAAGGCAAGATATTAATAAACGGGAGACCAATTTTGCTATATGGAGTTAACCGTCACGAGCATAACCGGTATAATGGGAAAGTAATAACAAAGGAAGAGATATTGGAAGACATTCTTTTAATGAAAAAGTATAATTTTAATGCTGTCCGGACTTCCCATTACCCCAACGATCCGGTTTGGTACGACTTGTGCGATGAATATGGAATTTATGTAATGGACGAAGTCAATCTCGAAACCCATGGATTGGGAGGTTACCTTTCAAATCAACCTGAATGGAATCATGCATTTATGGAAAGGGGTATTCGTATGGTGGAACGGGATAAAAACCACCCATCAGTTATCTTCTGGTCATTAGGCAATGAAGCAGGGAGGGGTCCAAACCATGCCGCTATGGCCGGATGGATTAAAGATTATGATATTACACGGTTGATACATTATGAACCGGCACAGGGAAATCCTCACAGAGCAGAATATATCGCACCAGGTGAACAAGGTTATCCTGACAGAGCAATTACTTTAAGGGCGAATCCCATCGACGCGGAGTGGGTTGATGTATTTGGCCGTTTTTATCCGACTCCTGATATGGCCATTGAAGTAGCGAGGCAACATGGTGATAACCGGCCGGTCATTTTTACAGAATACGCTCATTCAATGGGTAACTCAACAGGGAATTTTAAAGAACTGTGGGATGTATTCCGGTCTGAAAAACGGATCGCAGGCGGATATATCTGGGATTGGATGGATCAGGGAATTATAATGAAAGATGAACATGAAAATGAATATTATGCTTACGGTGGTGATTTCGGAGATAAAATCAATGATGGTAACTTTTGTATAAATGGAGTGATTTTCCCGGATCGGACTCCAAAACCGGCAATGCACGAGGTGAAAAAAGTATTTCAACCTATAGATATTCATATCAAAGACATAGGGTCACTAACTTTTGAAGTTATCAACCGCCATGTTTTTGTTAGTCTTGACCAGTATACACTCCATTGGGAATTAACTGAAGACGGTCATTCTGTTATACAAGGTGAGTGGGCTATTCCACCTACTTTACCTGGTGATAGTTTTACCTTTAAACTGCCTTTACAAAAAATACCAAAAATTAAACCAGGTGCGGAGTATTTTGTGAAAATTGATTTTTTGCTTAAACACGATTTATCATGGGCTAAAGTTGATCATTCCGTCGCATTCGGGCAATTTTTACTTCCCTGGAAGAAAGAATCAGAACAGCCTGGCCAGAAAAAAACAGCTGCTGTAACCATTAAGACCAATAATGACAGCACTCTTATTTTGACTGGTAAGAATTTCAGCATTACATTTGATAAAGAGACCGGTCTGATAACGAATTGGACTGAAAATGGCAATGTGCTTATTTCAGGAAATGGTCTTAAGCCCTCATTCTGGCGTCCACAAACTGATAACGACAGGCGCGGCGCAGAAACTCATATCATTCTAAAAGAGTGGAAATCCGCAGAATCAAATAGAAAAGTAAATTTTTTCTCTTTAAATGATATATCTGATCCCAGAAAG
>CAZBUF010000080.1:0-4847 GCA_964495025.1 uncultured Bacteroidales bacterium
CGCTTCTTTTTCCATCCTTAAAAGATACAATATAAGCCTGAGAGCTGTTTTTTCCCCTATGCCCGGGAACTTTGAAAATTCATTTACTGCGGCCTCAAGAATTTTTGACGGGTAACTGATATTCATATTGTTCGCCCTGAATTTATTAAATAGTAAAACAAAAAAATATATTAATAACTTTCGCTGTTCATTGATCTGCTGCCACCGGTACAATAACGGTTCTAAATTACAAAATATAAGAATTATTGAGCCATTTTTATATTTGCATTTTTAATTTCGTAAGAAAATTGATAATTATATAATGATTTTTACCAGTTTTACAGTGCTAATCTATAAAATATTATGTCTCCTGCCCTTCTGATAACTATTATTTCAGTATACTTTATTATTCTGTTAATTATATCAAGGTTAACCGGTAAAACATCCGGTAATGCAGCTTTTTTCCTGGGTAACAGGAAATCCCCCTGGTATATTGTTGCATTTGGAATGATTGGAGCTTCATTATCAGGGGTCACCTTTATTTCTATTCCCGGCGAAGTGGGAGCAAGCATGTTCTCATATATGCAGATTGTATTTGGGTATATACTCGGATATATGGTTATAGCAAATGTTTTATTACCCTTATACTATAAACTGAACCTGACATCTATTTACGTGTATCTGCAGAAAAGATTCGGCAATGCATCATATAAAACAGGCTCCTTTTTCTTTTTAATTTCACGTATTATCGGTGCATCATTCAGGCTTTTCCTGGTAGCGATGGTACTTGACAAATTTATATTGTCATACTGGAATATACCTTTCTGGTTTTCAGTTGCAGTGACTATTATTTTTATCTGGGTATACTCATTCAGAGCAGGAATAAAAACCATTGTATGGACTGATACATTACAAACATTTTCAATGCTGGTGGCAGTTGGTTTTTCAATATATTTTATTTCACGACAAATGGAATTATCACTACCGGAAATATTTGAAAAGATCAGTGAAAGCAAGTATTCTCAGATCTTCATATGGGACTGGAAGCCGGGAAATAACTTTTTTAAACATTTTTTTAGCGGTGTTTTTATAAGTATTGTAATGACCGGACTGGATCAGGATATGATGCAGAAAAACCTTAGCTGTAAAAACATCAGGGATGCTAAAAAAAATATATACTGGATGAGTTCGTCCCTGGTTATTGTAAACCTGTTGTTCTTATCATTGGGTGCCTTAATCTATATTTATTCCAGCTCCAAAGGGATTGTAATTGAGAATTTTGCAGAACCCGAACTGGTTAAAAGCTGTCCTGTTGAACTAATGGATATGGCCACCGGCAACTTCAGATGTGCAGGTACCGATCAGATCTTCCCTTATCTATCATTAACTTACCTGCCTCCTGTTGCAGGTATAGTATTTATACTTGGCTTAATTGCTGCTGCTTATTCAAGTGCTGATTCTGCCCTTACTGCTTTAACAACATCTTTTTGTGTTGATTTCCTGGGATTTAAAGATAATTCAAACAGGATTAAAACACGGTATCTTGTACATATATCATTTTCCCTGATAATATTCCTGACAATAATAGTATTTCGATTGCTCAATAATGCCAGTGTTATTAACTCATTATTCATCCTGGCAGGATATACCTATGGGCCCCTTTTGGGTTTATTTAGCTTTGGCTTATTTACAAAATTAAAAATAAGGGACCCCTTTGTTCCTTTGGTTGCAGTAATATCACCCGTGATCTGCTATATCCTGAGTGCCAGGTCAGAACTGTGGTTCAATGGTTATAAATTTGGATTTGAATTATTGATAATCAATGGGTTATTAACTTTTGCCGGACTGTTATTAATATCAGGAAGAAATAAAACGAACAGGTAAAGCGTCAATGAACGACTGACGCTTAAACCCCATTATTGCTGTCAACTGCAAATATATCACTTATCAGATCATTATATTTCTCAAGAAGGAATTTTCGTTTTAGTTTTAGTGTCGGAGAAAGCTCTCCTGATAAAGGGCTCCATTCTTCATGTACCAGTCTGAATCTTTTTATTTGTTCTGCCAGCCCGAGTTGCATGTTAAGCTCATTTACTTCCTTTTGTATCCTTTCAATAACCTTACTGTTTTGAATAAGATTTTTATTATCCTTGTATTTTACAGCGTGAATTGTGCACCAGTTATGCAGGAACAGGAAATCAGGCAGAATAATCGCACTTGTAAATTTCTGATTCTCGCCGATAATCATTATCTGCTCAATAAAAAGCGATTCTTTCAATTTATTTTCAATTACCTGGGGTGCTATATATTTCCCGCTTGATAACTTGAATATCTCTTTCTTTCTGTCAGTGATCTTCAAATATTTACAATCTTCAAATATACCAATATCACCGGTATGAAACCAACCTTCATCATCAATGGCCTGCTTTGTCAACTCCGGCTCTTTATAATATCCCAGCATAATATTATCTCCCCTGCATAATATTTCCCCGTCATCTGCAATTTTTACTTCAACACAACTTATAGGAGGGCCAACTGTCCCTATTTTTATCTCGTTTGTCATTATATTATTAGCTGCAACTACAGGTGATGTCTCTGTTAATCCGTATCCTTCAATTAATGTTATTCCCGCCGCATTAAATATTCTTATTAGTCTGGGCTGTAATTTAGCCCCTCCTGACACTATCAGATCAATGTTATTACCGAGAGCTTCTCTCCATTTAATGAATACAAGCTTATCTGCAATACGTAATTTCAAATGGTATAACCAGCTGTTTTGTTTACTCAGTTTATATCTTAATCCGAGATTCACTGCCCAGAAAAATATCTGTTTTTTTACTCCTTTAAGATCCCTTCCTTTGCTGATAATCTTATCATATAACTTCTCAAGCAGCCTTGGTACCGTGACAAATAAATTCGGCCTGACTTCACGAATATTGTCCGCAATAGTACCCAGATTTTCGGCATAGTATATACTTAATCCTTTATGTTGATAATAATAATTTACTGTCCTTTCAAAAACGTGATTTATAGGAAGAAAACTTATTGCTTTATCATTTTCAGTAAAATTAACTATCTCGCAGAAGGAATTAATATTACTGATAATATTTTTATGTGACAGCAGTACTCCCTTTGGACTACCGGTTGTTCCTGAAGTATATATCAGGGTCACCGGTTCTTCCGGTTTAATGTTCTCTTTTACAGACTCCAGTTTTTCTTTTTGTATGTGCTCATTTTTCCTGCCCAGTTCCACTATCTCTTTCCAGTTCTTAACACCTTCAACCTCATTATAGGTATAAATGCCTTTTATTACGGCGATATTATCAGCTATCGGTTTCACTCTCTCATATAATGTTTTATCAGAGACAATAACCAGAGAGGGCTCACAATGATTCAGAATGTAGTTGTAATCATCTATACTTATTGTCGGATAAATCGGGACATGTACTATATTTGCCTGGCTCAGCCCCATATCCACGAAGTTCCATTCGGGACGATTGTTCGTTATAGTAGCAACTTTATCTCCCGGCTTTAAGCCGAGCGACAATAATCCATAACTGATATTATTTGCATAATATACATAGTCCGCAGCAGTATACTTCTTCCAGAAACCCTTTTCCTTTCCTGTTAAAGCGTCCTTCTTACCGGAATAGGCTGTTTTATAGTTCTCAAGGAGGTCAAATGTCCGGGTAATCTCCATATAAGTGAGATTTTATTTGGCCAAATATAATAAATTTATAGGTCGATCGAATGCTGTTAAGCATTGATTTATTTATATATCATTTTCTAACCAATAATAAATGCATTCAATTGTTATACTTATATATTTAATAAAAGCCTGGACTAACTAAAACTGTAAATCAGATTATTCTTTTATGAAATTATCCGTACAAGTTTTTGTTCATGTAAAATTATTTGTAATTTTAATAAACATGGTATTTGTAGCTGATGGATAATTCAATAGTAAAAATATTAGTAGTTGATGATATTGAACACAATCTATTATATATAGAAGGTATCCTTGAAGATCTCAATGTTGAAACTATTGCAGTAAATTCAGGAATAAAGGCTATTCCAATTGTCCGGGAACATGAGTTTGCCCTGGTAATACTGGATGTACAGATGCCTGAAATGGATGGGTTCGAAACCCTGAAAAGAATCAGGCAGACCAAAGGTAATGAAGAACTGCCTGTAATTTTTGTTTCAGGTATCCATACAGATGATGATTATAAGATTAAAGGCCTTGAATCAGGAGCGTTTGATTTCATTATAAAACCCATTAACCAGTCGATATTCATTGCTAAGGTAAAAGTTTTTATTGATCTCTATCTTCAAAGAAAAAAGCTTTATGATCTGATTGAAAAATTAAAAAGAACAAATACCAGGTTAGAGGAAAGTGAGAACAGATTCAAGAAAATTTCAATGGTAGCATTTGATGCTATTATTGTTATAAATAGAGATTGTGAAATAACCTATTGGAATCCTGCTGCAGAGAATATTTTTGGATACAACGTGTATGAAATTAAAACCCTGACCTTTAAGTCGCTTTTTTCTTCCTCCAGATACAGGAATGGCCTTCCTGACCACCTTAAAAAGTTTATTGAATCTGATAAACCCAGCATTCTTGATAAGGTAATTGAACTATCAGCAGTTAATAAAAATAATATTGAATTCCCTATAGAACTTTCAATTTCATCATTTAAAATTGAGAAAAACTGGCACGCGGTATGTTTTATCAGAGATGTTTCCAGAAAACAGCGAATAGAGAAAGAACTTCTTAAAGCAAAAGAGGCTAAAGAGGCTAATAAGATCATGCGTGAATTTATTGATAATCTTAATCATGAATTACGTACTCCCCTGAATGCTAT
>CAZBUF010000081.1:0-2898 GCA_964495025.1 uncultured Bacteroidales bacterium
CCGTCCGAAACTTTTAGCTTGACCGTATAATTTACAAATGGTTCTGTTCCTACCTGATCGTTTGAAGGTGTACCGGAAAGCACATCTCCGTTCAATGTCAGCCAGGGAGGTATTATTAATCCTGAAAGAGTTACAAAATCACCAGGATCACCATCCGTATATTCTACTGTATAAGAATATTCAATATCTTCATCCACCTCGGCGTCAGGTGATGATGTTATATAAGGAATATTATTTGTTATCATTACTTCTAAAGCATATCTTAAATATACACTTGCTGTACCATCAAAAACCTCTAACACTACTGAGTCCGTTCCAATATCAAAAAAGTCAGGCATTCCTGATAAAACCTGGTTGGTGGGATTAAATGACAGCCAGTCAGGTTTTTTTACAGATGAATACGTGTGTTCGTCTTCAACATCATCATCTTCTGCTACTAATAAATAAATATACTGCTGGTTTTCATAAGCAACTAAATCCGGAACTGTTGTTATCACAGGTAAGTCATTCACGGAGTTTACTGTGATTGTTAAAGTTTCCGTATCGGTATATTCCCCGTCGCTTAATTCAATGGGAACATCAATGGAACCATGAAAATTCAATACTGGTGACACAAGGTTGCCAACATGAGTGTAATTAGTGCTGTCATTAACAGTTAAAGTCATATCTCCCGGTGCGTTATCAACATCAGTATAAATGATATCGCTTAACTGAATAAGCAGTGAATTATCTTCATCCACATCCAGCTGTAACTGTCCTGTTATAACAGGTGCATCATTTATTGGAAGTATGTCAAGCAGGTATGATTGTTCATCATAAGCTGCCGAATCATCAGTTACCCTTACAGTTACAGTATATTCTCCGTCGTCGTCAACCGGTGGAGTACCTGTTATTAAACCGGAAGATGCATTAACAGATAACCAGCCGGGTGTTGGAGGCTGAAGTGAGAAAGTAAGATTATCGCCGACATCAACATCATCAGCATCAACATCGTATGAATAAGGTTCTTCTTCGTTAACTGTTGTTACCTCAGTTGAGGTAATAACAGGAGGATCATTTATATTAATAACATTCAGCAAAAATCTCTGATATATGTTTACGTTACCATCAGTTATCCATGTAACCACAGAATCACTTCCGACTTCATTATTAGTTGGTATTCCGGAAAATGTGTGGGTACCCGGATTATAGCTTAACCAGCCAGGCTTGGTTACAAGTGAATAAGTAATTACATCCCCGATATCAATATCATTTGCAGTTAATGTGTATGAATACGCCTGTTCTTCAAAAGCCGTATCAGCTGGTGCTGATGTGTACAGGGGTGCAAAATTTCCAATGTTGCAGGCTGGTATATGTTCAGTGCCTGTGTCATAATAATTGTTTGCTATATCCGTTCCGTTTAATGCTTTATTGTAAATCCTTACTTCATCTATTTTTCCATTGTACGGGTAATTATCTGATTCACCCAGGCCAGCCTGTAACCAGCCTATACAAAGCGAAGTGTCAGATACCAGTCCCCAGCTGAGCCCGTCATAATCGTCCTGGGTTTCATATGCACCGTCGAGATACAGAAGAACCTTATTGGTTGAAGCGTCTCGGACCATAACAACCTGATGCCATTCTGTATCATTTACTGTTGATGTACTAATGCATTCTGCGTGATCCCCGAATCTGCGGATAAAACTCATTACATTGCCGCTGGCAGTTATGCCAATCCACCAGTGCAGAGCACTGAGCCCTTCATTTCTCCCGATCAATACACCTACACTGTCAGTATGATCAACGTGATTTTTAAACCATAATTCAACTGAAAAGCTTTCATTTGTTCCCCAGTTGAATACCGTATCACGGCGCACAGACAGGCCTTCATAATTGGCAGGATCAAAACTCTGCGAATTATCCACAATACCTGAAGAATCTTCCGGGGAATTTACTCTGGCTTTCGCATAGTTTGCCCCTATAAAATCTGAATAAACCGGTCCGCTGGTTTCATCCAGCTTCCAGTATGCTTCGAGGTTATTCGCCTCACAGACTATTTCGTCAGATACGTATACAAAAAATTCCTGAGTTGCATATTCAGGTATAGGTGCACTGTTCGTAGCTTTTACTATAACTCTGCCTCCGGCTCGCATTGAACCAGGTGTCCATGTAATTACTCCCGTACTGGAATTGATAATCATCCCGTCTAACCATTCTACAAGACTATAAGTTATAGGGAGTTCCAGAGTTGTTGCCTTTACGGTATCGATATACGCTAAATTCAGATAAGCAGTGGTGTCAGGAGTGCTTTCAATATCAATCTGGGCAGAGATTTCACTTATTGATAATATAAACGAAATAACCAGGATTAATGAACAAAAAAAACGACCATTTTTCTTCATAGCAAATATTTTTTATGATTTTAGTTTAGTTATATTAAATAATTAAATCTTATACGCTGATTTAGTTCGCAAGTTATACATTCTTGCAGGAAATTTAAAGGACATTTTTATTAACATGTAATAATTTAGGACTAAAGAATTATACTTTTTTATTAAAATTTTTCAATACTTGTGAAATTGAATTATTTATGAACGAAATATTTGTATTTTCAAGTAAAAAGATTGCCTTAAAAGTCCCCTTTTCGTCTTTGCGATCACGCCTCAGGTGTAAGTAGCCTGCCTGCCGGAAATGTTCTGTTATTTACTTTCTGATATTGTTATTCTTCCAACCTGATATACGGATTTACTTTTTACCTCGAAGATATATAAACCTGATGGTAAGTTACCTGTATTTATTTCTACAAGCTTGTCATCTTTTGTATACTGCTCTTCAAAGACAGTTTTACCTGTTATATCAATAAGTTCAATCTTATAGTCATTAACACAGTTAATAACAAATCTTATAAACTCACCGGCC
>CAZBUF010000082.1:0-7409 GCA_964495025.1 uncultured Bacteroidales bacterium
CGGGTACCTTGCGGCCAGGCTGATGAATTACAGTACTTTTCCGGATTCCGGGATATTAGTATTAAATATTTCAGCAGCATTTGATAATCATAAACATATTTTGAGCCGTCAGGAGGGATTTGAATCTTTCTTCAGAGAAAATACTGAATTGAGAAATAATATCGTTATTCATAATATTAAAGACACGGATAAGAACTCCATTGATAACTCATTAAAAGGAATTTTAAAAAAATCGGCCGCCATGAGGGGAATATTTGTGACAAACTCCAAAGTTTACCTTATAGCAAGGTATATTGAGGAAAACAGAATCAGGCATGTAACATTGATAGGCTACGATCTGATTGATGAGAACATAAGGCATATTGAAAATAATACCATAGATTTCCTGATCAGCCAGAGGCCTGAAGAACAGGGGTATGATGGCATTATGACACTTTTTAATCATGTGGTTTTGAAAAAAAGTGTCAAGAAAGAACAGCATTTACCAATTGATATTATTACAAAGGAGAATTACAGATTTTATATTTAATATTAAAATATTCAATATGAATAAAAAAATATCTTTTGACGATCTGAACAATAAAGTATGTGTTATTACCGGGGGTGCCGGTGTTATTTGTTCAACACTTGCCAGGGCACTTGGTTATGCAGGTGTTAGGACTGCAATACTGGATATAAATGAAGGGATGGCTAAAAATGTGGCATCCGGTATTCAGAATGAAACGGGTACTTTATCTCTGGGTATCAAGGCTGATGTCCTGGATGCAGGATCGCTGCATAAGGCAAAAACCGGGATAAACAGTGAGCTGGGAAAGATTGATTTCCTGATCAACGGTGCCGGCGGTAACTCTCCCAAAGCAACAACCGGCATAGAACAGATGCTAAAGTATGACCCCGGTGAACCGGATAAGACTTTTTTCGGTCTTAACATGGAGGGATTTGAGTGGGTTTTTGATTTAAACCTTAAAGGTACGATCCTGCCGACAAGCATATTCGCAAGAGATATGCTGGAAAAAGGTGAAGGTGTGATCCTAAATATTTCTTCAATGGCCTCAATTAATCCATTGACCAAAGTACCTGCATATTCAGCGGCAAAGGCAGCAATTAATAATTTCACGGCATGGCTGGCAGTGCACGTGGCAAGGGCCGGTATAAGGGTCAATGCCATTGCACCGGGATTTTTTCTTACCAGCCAGAACCGTTTCCTGCTTACTGATGAAAAAACCGGAAAACCCACGGCCCGTGGTGAAAAAATACTGGCCAGCACACCTATGGGAAGATACGGAGAGGTGGATGAGCTGACAGGTACGACCTTATTTTTATTATCTGACATATCAAAATTTTTAACGGGCATCGTAATTCCTGTGGATGGCGGATTCAGTGCATATGGCGGGGTATAACATTACACTGTGATTTTTATTTTTATGAAAGTAACAATTAACAAAACCAAATAATAATGAAAAATGTTATTATTGCTCAGTCAGGAGGGCCTTCACCGGTAATTAACAATACATTAAGAGGTATCATCGATGCATTAAAATGTTTTCCCGGAAAATTCGCCGATGTATTCGGCGGCTGGCACGGAATTGAGGGAGTGTTAAAAGAAGAATTGCTTAATCTCAGCAGGCAGGATGAAGAAGAAATATCACTGCTAAGGGTAACTCCTGCAGCAGGCAGTATAGGTACTTGCAGGTATAAGCTCAGGGAGCACCAGGAGAAAGATTTTAACCGTATCATGGATGTATTCAGGGCACATGATATCGGCTATTTCTTTTATATAGGAGGCAATGATTCCCAGCATACTGCATTCAGAGTAAGTGAGCTGGCAAAGGAATATGGCCTTGATCTGAACGCCGTGGGAGTACCCAAAACCATTGATAATGATGTTGGCGACAGTGAGTTCAGACTGATCGATCATACGCCCGGATATGGAAGTGTGGCAAGGTACTGGTCACATATCATTCAGAATGCCAACGAGGAGAATATGGGTTCCTCTCCTGCGGACCCTGTACTGGTGATCCAGGCTATGGGCAGAAAGATCGGCTATATTCCTGCAGCAAGCAGGCTTGCAGATCCAAAAAGGGAAATGCCACTTCAGATATATTTAACAGAATCAGCATTAACACTTGATGACCTTGTTGATAAAGTAAACGATCAGGTAGTAAAGGACGGACGGTGCATTGTTGTGATAAGTGAAGGATTTAATGCGGGCAATACCGGTGATGTTAAGGATGCTTTCGGCCATGTATCCTTTGGCTCTGGCAAATCTTCAGTTCAGCAGATAGCTGTGAATTATCTGAACAGTAAAGGTATCAGGGCCAAAGGGTCAGCCAGGGGACAGGTTATGGGAACTGACCAGAGGCACTCGATGATTTATGCATCAACCGTTGACCTTGATGAAGCCTACAAAGTAGGGCAGAAGGCGGTAGAGATCGCTTCCACGGGAGAAAACGGATGGATGGCTACAATACTCAGAGACCCCGGAATAATCTATAATGTCAGGTATGATAAGGTGCCCCTGGAAAAAGTAGCTCTCTCTGAAAGATCGTTCCCGGAAAAATGGATAGATAAAAGCCGTATTGATGTCACTGATGACTTTCTTAAATATGCCAGGCCGTTAATTGGCGAAGACTGGGTATCGGTACCTGTGATAAACGGAAAACAAAGGTTCACAAGATTCAGGCCCGTGTTTGCTGACAGGAAACTGCCTCTTTATAAGCCTGAGGCCGAATAATAAAAACAATAAAAAAATAAAAACATTTATTTATGATTTATAGATTTTTATTCTGGATTTGGTTTGGATTGATATTTGTGCTCTCATTCATTCCCTGCACACCAAAAAACAAACTGGAAATAGGAAATATGATTTTCAGGATTGATTATTTTGAACATCTGGTAGTCTACTTTATGCTTGGATTTTTCTTTATCATGTATCAGAGAAAAAATGGAAGCATGAAAATTTTCATTTACGTTATGGCGGGCCTTTTATGGGCAGTATTAACAGAGTCTGTGCAGATATTTGTAAGAGGAAGGACATTTAATCCGGTGGATATGATTTTTAATTCCCTGGGAATAACCCTCGGACTGTTAATGACATATGCCATTAACAGGATATATTTTTCAGAAAAAAAAGTATAATCATATGTCTTAAAATAAATATTGAGATTATGAAAAAGAATCCTCATAATGAACTTGTAGAATTAAAACCCGATCATGAATTTTTTGTAGGAATAGATTCTGATGGCTGTGTTTTTGATACCATGGAGATTAAACAAAAGGAGTGTTTTTGTCCGAATATGATAAAATATTTTGAGCTGCAGACTGTCTCAAAATACGCGCGGGAAACATGGGAATTTGTTAACTTATATTCAAAAACAAGAGGCTGTAACAGGTTTATCGCTGTTGAGAAGTTCTTTGAACTATTACCGAAAAGAAAAGATGTGGCAAGGAGAGATCCAAAACTAATAGATATTACTCCTTTAAAGGAATGGATAAGCAAGGAAACAAAACTGGGTAATCCTGCACTGGAGAAATATGCAAAGGAGATCAATGATCCTCTTATTGACAGGGCATTAAGCTGGTCAAAAGAGGTAAATTCCGATATTGCTGAGCTGGTGCATGGGATTGCGCCCTTCCCCTATGTAAAGGAATCACTGAACAGGATCAGGGAAAAGGCGGATATAATAGTAGTATCACAGACACCGGTTGAGGCTCTTACCAGGGAATGGAAGGAGAATAATATCGACAGCTTTGTAAGGATCATTGCAGGGCAGGAATACGGAACAAAAACCGAACATATCAAATATGCGGCAACAGGAAAATATCCTGACGAAAAGATACTTATGATAGGAGATGCCCCCGGTGATATGAAGGCTGCAAAATCAAACGGTGTTCTTTTTTATCCTGTTAATCCCGGACATGAGGATGCCTCGTGGGAAAGACTTTATAATGAAGCCCTTAACAGGTTTTTTGAAGGATCATATGCAGGTGAGTATGAGAATAAACTGATAGAGGAGTTTGAGGCTTTTATGCCTGCAAAACCCTCATGGGAGCAGGTATAGGAATGTCAGTATTTATTTATAACTGAAAACAAGTATATAGTGTTATTATTTGCCAGAGGATCGGAATCAGCAGAACTTGATCTTAAAGATCTTAAGGAAGGGCTTTACCGCTCACTTGATGCCATAGGACCGGTGAGAAAGGTGCTTGTTATCCCTCCCGATATAACAAGGATCCATTCAGGAGCGGGAGATTTAACGCGATTTGTATGGGAATACTACAAGGAGCGTCTAACTGACATATTGCCGGCACTGGGAACACATATACCAATGACAGGCGACGAGATCAGCACCATGTTCGGAGATACTCCCCGGCATTTGTTCAGGGATCATAACTGGCGTACTGATGTGGTGAAGATTGGCGAGGTGCCTTCAGAATTTATCAGGGATATATCTGAGAACAGGGTCAATTATTCATGGCCGGCAATGGTAAACAGGCTCATTGTTGAAGGCGGATTTGATCTGATACTGTCCATAGGGCAGATAGTACCTCATGAAGTAACGGGGATGGCAAATTATAATAAGAATATACTGGTAGGTACAGGAGGTGCTGAGGCAATAAACAAGAGCCATTACCTAGGAGCGGTTTATGGCATGGAAAGGTTAATGGGGCGGGCCGAAAATCCCGTCAGGCAGGTTCTTAATTATGCATCTGAGAAGTTTGCCGGAGATCTGCCTGTTGTATATGTGCATACCGTAATTGCAAGGGGAGAAGACAACAGGCTTAAAGTCAGAGGCCTTTATATAGGCAATGATAATGAATGTTTCCTGAAACCGGCTGAACTCTCAGTTAAAGTTAATATCAGGGTACTTGAAAAGCCTGTAAAAAAAGCAATTGTATATCTTAATCCACAGGAGTTTAAGAGCACATGGCTTGGGAATAAAGGTATTTACCGTACAAGGATGGCAATGGCTGATAACGGGGAATTAATAATTATGGCTCCCGGAACAAAGGAATTTGGTGAAGATAAAGAGATTGACAGGCTGATCCGAAAATACGGATATGTAAATACACCCCGGATACTTGAGCTGGTTGCAAAGAATGAGGACCTGAAGAATAACCTCAGCGCTGCGGCACACCTTATTCATGGAAGCCCGGAAGATCGCTTCAGGATCACTTATTGTACAAGACATTTATCAAAAAGCGAAATTGAAGGCGTGAATTTTCAGTTTGCCGAACCTGACGCGATGATGAGGAAGTACGATATTGAAAAACTGGCTGATGGTTATAACATTGTTGACGGGGAAGAGATATATTATATCTCAAACCCCGCACTCGGTTTGTGGGCATCAAAAGGAAAATTTGATATTTAAGCAACGAATAACGAACAACGAACAACGAATAACGAATAACGAACAACGAATAACGAACAACGAGTAACGAACAACAATATGAAGGAAATAAAATGGGGATTTATTGGCTGTGGAGATGTAACCGAGAAAAAAAGCGGCCCTGCTTTTAATAAAATCGAAGGTTCGCAGGTTGTTGCAGTGATGAGAAGGACAGCATCTGCAGCGGCCGGCTATGCAAAGAGGCACGGTATTCCGCGGTGGTATGATGATGCTGATAAGCTGATTAATGATCCTGAAGTTAATGCAGTTTATATAGCTACCCCTCCGGGATCTCATTGTGAGTATACTATTAAAACCCTGAATGCAGGTAAACCTGTATACGTTGAAAAACCAATGGCTTCAAACTATAACGATTGCAGGAAGATGAATGAAGCGGCATCTGAAAGGAAAATACCCCTGTTCGTAGCATATTACCGGAGAGCTCTGCCTTATTTTCTGAAGGTGAAAGAGCTCGTTGACGCACAAATCATAGGCAATATTAACCTTATTGATATTAAGTTCCGGAGTGCGCCAAGGCAGGATGACCATAATTCCCGGAACCTTCCCTGGAGAGTCATGCCTGAAATTTCGGGAGGGGGATATTTCTACGATATGGCATGTCATCAGCTTGATATCCTTGATTATATTTTTGGCCCGGTTAAAGACGCTGCAGGGAAATTCTCAAATAAAGGGGGTTTGTATCCTGCTGAAGATACGGTTTCCGCAAGCCTTGAGTTCGAATCAGGAATAATAGCCTCAGGCTCATGGAGTTTTATTGCTGAAAAGACTCATGAAACAGATATCATCGAAGTTATAGGATCAAAAGGAAAGATAGTTTTGTCGACCTTTGCTTTTGAACCTGTTGTTGTTATGACTAAAGATGACATTACAAGCTATAATCCCCCGAATCCTGAAAATATTCAGTTCTTCCTCATCAGAAGTATAGTCGAAGAGCTGCAGGGTAAGGGAAAATGTCCGGGTGACGGGATAAGTGCAGCCAGAACAAATAAGGTAATGGATATGATTTTAAATAAATGAAAAGGAAAGCAAGAATAAGAATCATAGCAGATGAAAATATCCCTTTTTTGAAGGGTATTCTTGAACCATGTGCTGATATTGAGTACTACCCTGGAAATATGATCACAAACAGTAAGGTGAAGGATGCTGATGCCCTGATAATCAGGACACGTACCAAATGCAACGGTGATTTGCTGAAAGACTCGAAGGTCAGGTTTATAAGCTCTGCAACAATAGGGTTTGACCATATTGATACCGAATACTGCAAAAAACATAATATCAAATGGACAAATGCACCGGGATGCAATTCTTCATCAGTACAGCAGTATATTGCCTCGGCACTGGTGATTTTGTCAAAGAAAAATCATTTTTCCCTGGCAGGCAGGACAATGGGTGTTGTGGGAGTGGGCCACGTGGGTAAAAAAATTGTGAACCTTGCTGAACACTTTGGTATTAACGTTTTGCTTAATGATCCGCCGAGAATGAGAAATGAGGGCCCCTGCGGCTTTGTTTCACTTGAAAGTATATTACGTGACTGCGATATAATAACTTTTCATGTTCCTTTAAATATGTCGGGAAAGGACAGGACTTATCACATGGTAGACGATAAAATGCTGGATATGGTTAATAACGGCTCTTATATAATAAATACTTCACGCGGAGAAGTATATGACACAAATGCTATGAAAAAAGCATTAAAAAACCGGAAGATTACAGGTACAGTTATTGATGTATGGGAAGGAGAACCTGATATCGATACTGAGCTTCTTGATATGGCAAATATTGCAACACCTCATATAGCAGGATACTCAGCCGACGGCAAAGCCAATGGAACTTCGATGAGTGTTCAGGCATTAAGCAAATTTTTTGGCCTAGGCCTTGATAGCTGGACCCCATCACTTATACCTGTTCCTGATAGTACGTTAATTGACATAAATAATACAGTGAAATCATACGAGAGTATTTATTCTGAAGCTGTCTATGCCACTTATGATATTCTGG
>CAZBUF010000083.1:0-4673 GCA_964495025.1 uncultured Bacteroidales bacterium
AATTGGCCTGAATTACTTCATCATTGGTAAGATTAAGGTAGTCCGCAATTTCTGACTCAGTAGGCTCCCGTTCAAATTCCTGTTCGAGATAAGGAACCGCTTTTCTGATCTTGTTAATCAGCGAATGCCTGTTTAATGGCAAATGGACGATCCTGGTCTGATCCGAAATAGCCTGGATAATTGACTGGCGGATCCACCAAACTGCATATGAGATGAATTTAAAACCTCTTGTTTCATCAAATTTGGTTGCGGCTTTTACTAATCCGAGATTACCCTCGTTAATTAAATCTGAGAATGAAAGGCCCTGATTTTGAAATTGTTTGGCAACTGAGATCACAAAACGGAGGTTTGCAAGGATGAGTTTCTCAAGGGCATCGTCATCACCTTTTTTGATACGAACTGATAACTCAACTTCCTCTTCGGCAGAAATCATCGAATATTTGTTTATCTCCTGAAAATAACGACTTATCGATTCTTCAGTTCGCTGAGTGATCTGTTTTGTGATTTTTAATTGCCGCATATTAATTTGCCGGTTTCACGTTAATAGCAATCAGTCCTTTGTCGCCCTGCTTGGTTTCGAATACAACTTCCTGTTCGGGCTGAAGTCTGACATGAGCATTTGCCAAACCTGACCTGTGAACAAAAATATCATCCTTGTTTTCCGATTCAATAAAGCCAAAACCTTTGGCTTCGTTGTACCATTTTACTTTTCCTTTTAACATAATAAATTATTCTAATAACTATTAAAATCGTTTTTCCTGGGTTTTGCCATATTTACAACCATCACTCTTTTTTCTAATGTGGCACCGTTGAGTTCTCTTATTGCTTTGTTTGCTTCATCCTGGTCATCCATTGTTACAAAGCCAAAGCCTTTACTTTTGCCACTGAATTTATCGGTAATAATTTTAGTAAAACTTACGGTTCCATACTCTTCAAATATTCCCTTCAGATCATTCTCATCTACCTTAAAATCAAGGTTTCCTACATAAATATCCATTATTCTGTTAATTAAATTATTAATTGTTTTTAAAAGTATGTATGTTCGTATTAATATCGGGTATCCTGCATTTCAATAATAAAAACGGGCCAAACAATAATTTTTAACTGAACAACCATAACTTTCATAAAAACAGTTATTTAAAAGTTTCAAAACAGGATCTAAAAAAGAGAGCAGTGATAAACTAATAGTGAGTGGAAATTAGTTAATAAAAGCGCAAATTCTCAAATCAAAACCGGCACGAAGATACTCATTTTTTAAGTGTATTACTAATTACAGGTTTTTTTAAATTTCTTCAATTACTATTTTTTACGTTTTCGACGATCTCCACTGCCATTGTACCTGCCTTTGTCGTTTCTCCTGCTGTCCCAATTATTTCCATAACTTTTTCGTTTTGACGACTTGTTCCCATATGACCGGGCAACAGGAGGCTTCTCTTGTGAAACCTCTACTAGTAAAGGCACTCCTTCAAATATTTTACCTTTCAGGGAATTAATAAGTTGCAGTTCCATCTTATTTTCAATTTCAAAGAAAGAGAACTTTTTCAGTATTTCAATTTTCCCGATTTCAGCATCTCCGGAGTCCAGGCCATTATTGATCAATCCTATTAAACGCGCAGGATTCAAACTGTTTTTTGAACCTACATTGATATATAACCTTGAAAACGATGTCCTTCTTTTATCGTTGCGGCCTCTTTTTTCTCTTTGGCCCTTCTCATTAACTTTTTGGTGTTCCGGAATGTTGATATCCATGGCATCCTTATAGTAGGAGAGGAACCTGTTAAATTCAGCGGAAACAAAATGTTTTATAAGTTCTTCCCTGCTCAGCCACTCCAGTTTATTATAAATAGCGGGCAGGAAAGGTTCGATCTGCTTATCATCCACCTCTACCTTTTCTATTTTGTCAATAAGCGAATACAGCTGTTTTTTGCAGATGTCTTTGCCACCCGGCACGAGTTCTTTAGTAAATGTTATTCTGAATTTATTCTCAATATCTTTGATTTTCCTGTTATCACGGGTATGAATTATTGCAATTGAGATGCCGCTTTTCCCTGCCCTTCCGGTTCTTCCGCTTCGGTGTATATAAATCTCATTATCATCAGGCAAATTATAGTTGATGATATGCGTAAGATCGGTTACGTCCAGCCCACGTGCAGCTACATCTGTGGCAACGAGTATTTGCAGCTGGCGTATCCGGAATCTGCCCATCACCTCATCGCGTTGTGCCTGCGACAAATCGCCATGCAAAGCATCGGCGTTATAGCCGTCCTGCATCAGTTTATTTGCTATTTCCTTCGTTTCCCTGCGGGTGCGGCAAAAAACAATCCCGTAAATATTCGGGTTGATATCAGCAATACGCTTTAGCACTTCGTACCTGTCTTTAGCCTGAACCATATAATATAAATGTCTGACATTTTCAGCGCCGGTGTTCACCAGTGCAGCAGAAATTTCAACGGGATTGTCCATATTTTTTTTTGTAATGGCAATAATCTCTTTGGACATTGTTGCAGCAAACAGCAAGGTTTGTTTTTTTTGGGGAGTCATGGCTAAAATTGCATCAAGGTCATCCTTAAAGCCCATGCTAAGCATCTCATCAGCCTCGTCAAGCACTACACGCTCCACATTTCCAAGTAATAATTTCCTGCGGTTAATCAGATCTTTGGCCCTGCCCGGAGTTGCCACAACAATCTGAGCTCCCTTATTCAAAGCTCTGATCTGGGTCTCAATGCTTGCCCCGCCATAAACCGCCACAATGCCTATACTTTTCATATGTTTCGAATAACTGATAAGGTCATTGGTAATTTGCATACAAAGTTCCCTTGTAGGGCACAGTACCAGCGTTTGTGTTCTTCTGTCTTCAATATTTGTTAAATGTAAGGCAGGCAACCCAAAAGCGGCTGTCTTACCCGTTCCGGTCTGTGCAAAAGCAATCAGGTCCCGGCCCGAAGTCAATAAATGAGGGATTACCTTGGCCTGAATAGGTGTTGGTTCTTCAAAACCCAGTTCCTGAACTGCATTCAGTAATTTATCGTGCAATCCGGTATCTGCGAAAGAGTTCATATTTTATCTGTATCAATTAAAATGCAAAGGTGGTGTTTTTAATGCTGGTATTTGCCAATATGGGGATATAATTTACGAAAAGCCTGAAAAGTGATGTATAATCCTTTAAAAAGGAATTGAAAGGCTGTATGAAATACCTGAAAGGATTGAAAGAAAACAGATGGTACTCAATAACAAAGAACTGTAAAAATATTCATCTAACTTTATACTTTGCCTGTACCTGCTGTCAGGTCCTTTTTATATATCCTGTACTTCTTATATACCTTACCGTCCATACGTTCCATCTCTGCCCTCATCCTTGTATTGGTCTCCAGTTCGAGGTGGCTGTCAATAAATTTCAATCCCGCTTTGTGTGCTTCCTCTATCATTTTAACACCCATAACAGCATTTATACCCTGATTCCGGTAATCGTCACGTATCCCCCCCAGCAGAAGGTTGAGCTGCTTCGTTCTCTTCTGATGATATAATATTTTAAATAATCCGAACGGGAAAATATGGCCTTTGCAGCTTTTTATGCCCTCGCTTACATCAGGCATGCCAATGATAAATGCCACCACTTCATTGTTCTTATTTGTTACTACCTTAATGAACCTCGGATTTAATATTGAAAGGTAACGGTTTGCATAATCTTCCATTTCTTTCTCCTCCAGGGGAAGGAAGGCATATATATCCATAAAGGTCTGGTTTAAAAGCTGCAGCACCGGTTTGATATATGGTTTCAGCTGCCTGCGTGACATAAAACTGAGAATGTTTATGTTGTTATTTTTAATACCCCTATCATATATATTTTTATAAAAATCCGGTATCTCATCCGGGATGTCCAGTTTATAGACTACCAGATCAGTGAGCTTTATGTAGCCGGCATTTTCCAAAAGTTCTGCCTGGTAGGGGAAATTACAGTTCGTGGCAATGACCATTGGCTGATCGAATCCTTCAATAAGCATTCCCTGCGGGTCCTTATCGGAGAATCCCAGCGGACCAACTATTCTTTTTATATTTTTTGAGCGTGCCCAGTCTTCAACGGTTTGCAATAAACTATATGCTATATCCGGATCGTTATATGTCTCCATAAAACAAAACCTGCCGTCGTTTTCGTTATGTGCTTCATTGTATTTGTGATTGATAATGCCCATGATACGCCCTTCAGGCTTATTATCCTTTAGTGCAAGTAAAAGCACTGTATCGCAATATGCAAACGAACGGTTTTTCCCGGGGTTGAAGAAATACCGCTCATCCATGTATATGGGAGGCACCCAGTTTTTATGTCTTTTATGGATCTTTGCCGGCAGATAGATGAACTTCTTCAAATCATGCCTGTTCTTAACTTCAATTATTTCAACAGCCATTTTATGTAATTAAAAATACCTGCACCCAGTCTTTCAGACATTTTGCAAAATACTCCGGGTTATTAAAATCTTCTGTTTTAATATATCTGTATTCTTCACATATGACATTGTTAGTGTTATATTAAAAGAGCCGGTTGTTTTTCTTCTGATGAAAGGACTGAATACAGGCCATGACTGAATGTAATGTTTCTGCATAAAGTGTAATATATATTCACGCCGGATTATACGGTTGCATAATTATGTAACTATGAAATTCTGAACCTGGCAGGT
>CAZBUF010000084.1:0-2573 GCA_964495025.1 uncultured Bacteroidales bacterium
TTTAGCAATTTAACCATTTAGCAATAGAGCAATAGAACAATTTAGCAATTTAACCATTTAGCAATAGAGCAATAGAGCAATAGAACAATAGAGCAATAGAACAATAGTGCCGGTCCATTCACCAAAGACTTTTATAATAAGATATTAATCCAAAAAGATTTGGTCTATACAATTTGGCATATTTATTGTGACAAGCCATGATAAAAACACACATAATGTGACTACTAACAATTATAGAAAACGGGCTTAAAGCAATGATATACAAGACAATGACACCTGAGTCTTTCAAAACCGGATATCAGTTTTCATGACAAGTGAACAAAAAAGGAATTCTATGTTGAAACAGAGTAAAAGCAACTTCTTCATCAGTATGCAGAGCATTATGAAATTAAAACTGACAATCCAATATACCATTACAAAGATTGTGGAACCGAAAAAAATAATTTTCATCTTTAAATATTAACACTAAAATAATAAGAAAATGAAAATCCTGATTATAAGAAATTCACATTTATTTTTGCTTATTAATATCATAGTTATATGTACCGTATTATCAGGTACCTGTGCAATTTCCTATTCACAAATATCCTCATATTGGCCCACTGAAGGCTGGAAAACATCAACTCCTGAAAAACAAGGTATTAACTCACAGAAACTGGCTGATGGAATAAACAGAATTATCGATAAGTCAGTAAATCTGCATAGTGTACTCGTTATTCGCAACGGATATATAGTGGCTGATGCTTATAAGCATCCTTATACGCCCGACACAAAACATGATCAGGCCTCCGTTACAAAAAGTATTACTTCAACATTAATCGGCACGGCTATTCAAAAAGGGTATATTGAAAATGTCGAACAAAAAGTTTTGGATTTCTATCCTGACAGGATAATACGGAATAATGATGAAAATAAAAAAGCAATTACCATTAAAGATCTTTTAACTATGAAAGCCGGATTGGAATGGGATGAAAACGAGATACTCAGACAGGTCACTTTTTTTGAAATGATTAACAATCAGGATTGGGTACAGTTCATGCTTGACTTGCCAATGGTAAATGAACCGGGAAAGCATTGGGTATATAATAGTGGAAATATGCAACTTCTTACTGATATTATACATCAGGCATCAGGTAAAAGTGCCCTGGAATTAGCTCGCGAAGAGTTGTTTTTACCGTTAGGGATATCTGATGTTTCCTGGCCCTACGACAATAAAGATATAGATAATATGGGAAGTTGTTGCCTCCGTATGACACCTCAGGATCTGGCAAAAATTGGTTATTTATATCTCAATGATGGAATCTGGGATGGAAAGCGAATTTTACCCGCCGGATGGGTTACAGAAGCAACGAAACGACATACTTTTTTGGAGAATTCGTTGTTAGGCACCACCGGCTATGGCTATCTATGGTGGCTGCAAGACGGAGGGTTCAGGGCTGAAGGAAGAGGAGCCCAACATCTTTACGTTTTTCCGGAAATGGATCTTATTGTTGTAACAACCGGTGGTACGTGGGAGAATAAGGCTTATGAAGTCCTGAAAGACTATATTCTGCCGGCAGTTCAATCAGATTCATTGCTGCCTGAAAATAATAAAAGCTATCATAATCTCCAGGCTGCAATACAAAGGGCAGCAAAAGGCAAATTCAAATCTGTTAAATCTTCCGGGGAATCCCCACTTGCAAAAAGAATATCAGAAAAAATAATTGTCCTGGATTCAAATCAATATGCTTTGGAATACTTATCAGTCACGTTTAAAAACGGGAAAGAAGCTTTATTCACAGTTGGCTATTCATTTGATTGTGATAAAGACTGTCCGCCAACATACTTAGTAGGTTTGGATGGGAATTCCCGTATTTCACCAGGAAGATTTGGTATTCCGGCCGAAGCCAGTGGTTATTGGAAATCCGGGAAAAAACTTGTCATAATTATAGATGAGATTGGTAATATAAACAGGTTTAAGTTTATACTGAAATTCGAAAACGATTTGATAACCGGACAGATCGAAGAGATGACCGGACTTGGTAATGTTGAAATAACCGGTAAAATAGAGGAATTAAAATAGGGACAAAATAGAGACAGCTCCCTGAGATTGCTTCTCCCGCCGAAGCGGGATCGCAATGACGAATCAGGGGACAGCTCCCTGTGGAAATTTTAAATCTCAAGATTCAAATCCCAAATCTGTATGACATGCAGGTATGGTTACAGGTAGCCGGTCAGGATTTGGTGAACTCAAATATCTTTTAATTTACTGCTTATCGAATACAATAGTAATTTTTCTGCTGCCCCAAAAGGAAGTTGAAGACTGTTCAACAGACAGAATATTACCATTACCTGATAAGCTCCATACGTCATTTATGATCATTTCAGATGTATTACCCCCTATGTTAAAAGTAACTCTGGTCTTAAATACAAGCGATCTGCCGTCATCAGACCAGGTTGCCGTTCTTATGCGGGGTGAATTCCATAATTCCGATTCATATTCTGTGCCGTCAAGTGTCATTGTTTCCTCTGTTATTTCATCATCAGCATATTCCAGGATCCGGGTACTGCTGATGGATATATCATTTCCTTCA
>CAZBUF010000085.1:0-3362 GCA_964495025.1 uncultured Bacteroidales bacterium
ATGTTGAAGTTATATAAATATAATAAAATTGAATTTATTTGTAAGCATCAGATGGTTTTAAAAATACTCCGGATTTTAAATGTATTGCAGTTAATTTATTAATGATCTTATCCTGTCATCCAGCTGTGCCTGATCTGCAGTGAAGGATGCCAGTCCGGCAAGATTCAGCAAAGTATCGATTGCCAGTCCGCCTTTTGCTATGCGGGCTGCCCATTTATCATGAACAGGGATCTTCCCGTCCTTTGAAATAGTATGTATATCATCATCTGACAGTTCAGGAAACATATCGATGCACCCTGCTTCCCTTGCAAGCTTTATTAATTCCCCTGCCGAAGCAGGTATATTCCTTCCCAGCTCTCTGGCCAGCTGCATTTCACTTTCACTTACCTCCCAAAGTTTATTGATAAACACTTCACCAGGATTAATATCAGCAGAAAGGCTAACACTGTAATCCTCATCCAGCCTGCTGTTAAATTTACCGTCCAGCTCATCCACTGCCGACTTTGCGACTTTCACAGGCATAGTAAATACATTTACACCCGCCAGTAAATCCAGCTGATACGCACCTCTCAGGCTGGCGGCAATAAGCCTGCTTTTTGAAGAACCTGTACCTGAAAGTTCATTTATTACCTTTTGCGATTCGAGAGTGGCCTTTTCTCCGGCATATTTTCCGTCACCCAGCCCGTTATCTTTTATATAGGCTCCAATCCTTCCGAGGAATACATTCTGGTAATTGGGACCGGCAACTGCAGTTACCAGGGCATTTTGCCTGGCACTGAACTCCAGGGTGAAGTTAACGGGAACACCGAGATCCCTCAGCTTTTTTGCGCCAATAATGCCTGCCGCTGTATAAGGTACCTTGATAATAAAATTATCGGGGTGTAAATCATGAAATCTCAAGCCGTATTCAACTATTCCTTCAATATCGTTGGCCAGGCATGTGTGCAGTTCCACACTTACCTTGCCTCCGAATATTTTTACAAGCCTTAATCCATGGCGTGCATTAAGTATAAAAGCTATCTCAATGATCCTTGCCTGAAGGTCCAGTCCCTTTAAGACGTTATTTACAGAGGGAATGAAAGTATCATATATTCCCTTCTGGATCTCCGTGTTCAGGAGAGTGTTATTGGTAGTAAGTCCGGTCATTTCAGATGACCATATCTCTGAAGCACTCCCTATGTCACCTGTATCAAGCCATAGCTCGGTTCCGGTTGCGGCAAGTCCGGCCCAGAAAGGAGATGGTTCAGCTTTGATCTTGTCATCAGCAGCATCCAGCCCTTCGCCGGCTATTGCCTTAATTTCATCAGCAAGCTTTGAGTTTGCCGGGATCATAATATGCAAAATTTAAAACTCCTGCCAAACATCTTAAATTGGTTTGGAAAATTGGAATTTGGAATTTATTATTTGTTATTTGTTATTTATATGACTTATAAAACATAAATCGTCAATCTGAAATCTATAGGGAGCTGTCCCCTCTTAAGTATGTAAATATACAAAAAAAGTAAACAGCGCATTATATTTTAAAAAAAAGGGGCTGTCTAAAAAGTATTAGGCAGCCTTTTTTTGTTGAAAAAAGGTTACAAATCGAAGATCTGCAACCTTTATTGTCACGTCAAATTTTGGTAACTTGACGTTGCTTATGACAACATCAAAAATAACATTTAAACGGCTCGAAAGCAACCAGGTTGTATTATTTCCGAGCAATTTATCCGAAAGGATACCAAAGAATCACCCGGTACGTATTGTAAATCAGATTGTTAACTCCCTTGATATTTCATTAATAATGGAAAAATATAAGGGAGGCGGCACAAGTGTATATCATCCACGTATGATGCTCAAGATCCTGTTTTATGGGTATTTCTGTAATCTTTATTCTTGCAGGAAAATAGAGCAGGCTTTACATGAGAATATTTATTTTATGTGGTTATCAGGTAATTCTTTGCCTGATTATAGAACTATTAATTATTTCAGAGGGAAACGTTTAAAAGGGCATATCCAAATTATATTTGCAGAGGTTGTCCGCATAATGGCAGACATGGGTTTAGTCAGCCTGGATATCCAGTATATTGATGGGACCAAAATAGAGTCGGCAAGCAACAAATACACGTTTGTTTGGAAAAAGACAGTCGAAAAGAATAAAAAAAAACTTGAAGCAAAAATAGCCTCTGTTTTATCAGATATTGATACAACTATAAAGAAAGACAACATTAAATGTGGGACATCTAAACCAGAACAAACCATTGATTCCACTACTTTACAGAGGAAAATAGATGAGTTAAATAGAAGGGTATCTGATTTAACTAAAAGTCAGAAGAAAGATTTAAAAAAACTGCAAGTAGAGCATATAGTTCGATTAGAGGGATACGAAAAACAATTAGAAATATTAGGCGATAGAAATAGCTATTCAAAGACAGACAAGGATGCTACATTTATGCGCATGAAAGATGACCATATGAAAAACGGACAGCTAAAAGCAGCGTACAATTTACAAATCAGTTCTGAAAATCAATTCCTTATTAACTTTTCTTTACACAGGCGCCCAGGTGATTCAGCCACATTAATTCCTCATCTTGAGCAGTTTAAAAAGTTATATGGCAAACAATCTAAAAAATCAGTGGCTGACGCTGGATATGGAAGTGAGCAAAACTATGAGTATTCTGAAAAAGAACAGATGGAGGCTTTTATTAAATATAATTATTTCCATAAGGAACAAAGTCGAAAATTCCAAGAAAATCCTTTTCACCCTTCTAATTTGTTTTATAATCCAGAGAAGGATTTTATTATATGCCCTATAGGCCAAAAAATGAAGTTTTTAAAATCAGAAAGACGTACATCAGAACTGGGATATGTTTCCAATGTTAGTCTTTACCAGGCCCAAAACTGCAATGGTTGCCCAATGAGGGGGCAATGCCACAAAAGTAAGGATAATCGGATTATTGAATTAAATCACAAATTAATTAAATATAGAAACCAGGTAAAGAAAAGACTTTTAAGTGAAGAAGGAATTACATACCGCAAAAAAAGGCCTGTTGAACCAGAAGCAATATTTGGCCAAATTAAATTCAACAATAAGTTTAACCGGTTTACTTTAAGGGGGCTAATAAAAACTGAAATCGAATTTGGATTGATAGCCATATCGCATAATCTTAGAAAGCTTGCCCAAATAATGTCCATAAATCCCAAAACGCAATGTTTTCAATATTTTCTGACCGTTTTTAAACAATTTAGAGGTTCTTATAGAAAGATTTGGGGCATATATAGGATGATTTTACGAATAAATCAGCTTAAATCTAGAAAAATTATTTTCTTAACAGAAAAATATAAAAATGTAGCATAAAAAAGGCTGCCTTTTTAGACAGCCC
>CAZBUF010000086.1:0-7215 GCA_964495025.1 uncultured Bacteroidales bacterium
ATTGCTAAATTGCTCTATTGTTCTATTGCTCTATTGTTCTATTGCTAAATTGCTAAATTGCTCTATTGTTCTATTGTTCTATTGTTCTATTGCTAAATTGCTAAATTGCTAAATTGCTCTATTGTTCTATTGCTCTATTGTTCTATTGTTCTATTGCTTTATTGCTAAATTGTTGATTGCTGTAATGCTGAATTGTATAATAACAAAAAATAAAACTCATAACTAATTCCATGTCCTCTTTCCTCCATAATATTGCCAGACACGTATTTGCCGGATATGAAGATGAGCTGGCGGATATTTGCATAGTATTTCCGAATAAAAGGGCAAGATTATATTTTAACAGGTACCTGTCAGAGTTAACGGACAAGCCTGTCTGGTCTCCCTCTTATTACACCATTAATGAACTGATGCAGCACTTTTCAGGTCTGCAGCTTGCCGATCCCCTGACCCTGCTTTTTGAAATATTTTCCTCGTTTAAAGATGTTACAAAGTCCGCTGAAAGCTTTGATGACTTTTATGCTTATTGCGAGATACTCCTGTCAGACTTTGATGATATTGACAAATACCTTATTGAACCTGAAGATCTGTTTAAAAACCTGGCAAACCTCAAAAATATTGAAAGCCATTTCGATTATCTGTCTGACAAGCAAATTGAAGTAATCAGAAGATTCTGGAATACATTTTCACCAAAAAATACATCAGAAGATCAAAAAAATTTCCTGTTATTATGGGAATCAATGTATATAATTTATAAGAATTTCAATTATACACTGAGGAAAAAGAAGCTTGCCTATGAAGGTATGATCTATAAAGAAGTGATAAATAAGATTAACTCAGGTGCACTGGATAACGGAAGCATAACAAAATATTTATTTATCGGATTTAACGCGCTGAACAAATGTGAAAAACAATTATTTCACTATCTCCTGAACGCTAAAAAGGCTGAATTCTTCTGGGACTATGACGCTTATTATGTCAATAACACGAAACATGAAGCCGGCTATTTCATAAAGGATAATATCAAAGAATTTCCTGACGGCTTGAGAACGCTGACCCGCGATAACCTTACAAAGCAGGAAAAGGACATAACCTTTGTTTCAGTTCCTTCCAATATAGGGCAGGCAAAAATTATCTCCCGGTGTTTAAAAAAAATCGGTGAGTTGAAAGATATTGATTTTAACAAGACAGTGATAGTCCTTGCTGATGAAAATCTGTTGCTCCCGGTATTGAATTCCATACCCGAAGAGGTAAATGAAATTAACGTATCCATGGGTTATCCTTTCAGGGAAACCAGTGTCTTCGGACTAATAGGTAAACTGGCAGATGCTCACCGAAATACAAGGTCAGGCAAAAATGGGGAAGTACAATTCTATTACAAGGATGTTGTTTCCATCCTGAAACTGCCGGTTTTTACAGGTATCTCACACGATGACATAGATTCACTGATATGTGATATGGCTGCAGGGAATAAGGTATATATCGGTATAAATAATTTGCACATAAATGATCTGTTTACTGCAATTTTTAATAAAATCAGTGATTATAAAGATATCCCCGGATATATTTTAAGTATACTGGAGATAATAATTGAAAATTACAGGCAGAATAAGCCCGGTAATATCACCGGTAATAAAGAAGAACAGGATTTTATCTTTCATGCTTTCATATACATTCAGCGGTTAAATGATATATTACAGTCCTCCGGGATTGAACTCACTGTAAATACCATGTTCAGGCTTATTCATAACCTTTTCAAAAACCTGGGCATCCCTTTTAGCGGCGAACCGCTGGCAGGTTTGCAGATCATGGGGATCCTTGAAACACGTGCCCTGGATTTTGACAATATAATAATGCTGTCGCTCAATGAAGGTATTTTTCCTAAATCAATAAACACACCTTCATTTATTCCTTATGGTCTGCGATACGGTTTTGAATTGCCCACGCCCGAGCATCGTGATGCAATATATGCATATTACTTTTACAGATTGATCCAGCGTGCAAAGAATATTTTCCTGGTTTACAATTCAAGGACCGACGGCTTGTTTACCGGTGAGCGCAGCAGATTCCTGCACCAGTTGTATTATGAATCAGCATTTAAGATCAGTGAGGAAAGCTTTTCATATGATATTTCACCATTCACAAGGAAAACGATAAGGATTAAAAAGAATATTGACAATGCGGAGATATTAAAAAACTGTATTGACCCTGCTTCAGAAAAATGGTTATCACCAAGCGCTATCAATACTTTCCTGGATTGCTCCCTGAAATTCTATTTCCGTTATGTTGCAGGAATAAAGGAACCTGAAGAGGTAAAGGAAGAAATTGATCCCCTGTTATTTGGCAATATTCTGCACAAAGCAATTAATATCATATATAAGCCATATATTGACAACCTTTTAACGGAAGAAATATTTAATAATATCAACAGGAATGGTGAAACTATTGAATCAGCTGTAACCATGGCTTTTAGCGAGGAATATCTTAAAGAAGCAGGCAAAGGAGGCACACAGCAGATCACGGGCAGAAACCTTATAATAAAAGAAGTGATCAGTAAATATGTATCCCGCATCCTTCATATTGATAAACACTATTCCCCGTTCAGGATCGTGAGCCTGGAAAACATTTATACATCAGCTATACCTGTTGCTATAAGGAACAAAACTGAAAATGTGAGAATAGGAGGTAAATTTGACAGGATAGACGAAAAAGACGGAAAACTGAGAATCATTGATTATAAGACCGGAATAACAAAAAGCTCATTTCAAAACATAGATGCCCTGTTTGATAATAATAATTCAGAAAGGAATAATGCAGTTTCTCAGATTCTTTTGTATTCATTGATCCTGTCAGAAAATGAAAAGCAAAAAGAAATTATCCCGGGCCTGTATTTTTTAAGGGAGATGTTTCATACAAATTTCGAATTCAGGACTGTCATGAAAAAGAGCCGCAATGATTCGATACATATAGACAGCTATAAACAGGTAGCGGATGAATACGGTAAAAAGCTGAATGAAACAATACAGAAAATATATGATGAGGATAAGGATTATATTCAAACGGATAACATGAAAGTCTGTGAATATTGCCCCTACTCCGGGATTTGTCACAGAACGGATAATAAAAATCCGGCATATTAATCATCCAGTAAATCGGGCCTGAGTTTTCTTGTTTTCTCCAGTGATCTTTCCATCCTCCATTTTTCAATCTCTTTTGTATTACCGGAGCATAAAATATCAGGTACCTTCCAGCCCTTGTAATTAGCTGGCCTGGTATATACCGGAGGGGCAAGCAGATTATCCTGGAATGAATCAGTAAGAGCTGATGTTTCATCCGATATCACTCCGGGTACGAGACGGCATACACTGTCAACAATAACTGCAGCGGCCATCTCACCGCCTGTCAGGACATAGTCCCCTATTGAAATCTCCATTGTTATCAAATGATCCCTTATTCTCTGATCAATTCCTTTATAATGGCCACACAGGATTATTATGTTATTCAATGTTGAAAGGTAATTTGCCTTCATCTGTGAATGTTTCTCACCGTCAGGAGTTGTAAAAATTATTTCATCGTACTGCCTTTCGCTTTTCAGCTTGCTAACCAGTATATCGATAGGCTCAATACACATGACCATACCCGCTTCTCCCCCAAAGGCATAATCATCCACCTGCTTATGTTTGTTCTTTGCATAATCCCTGATATTATGTACATTAACTTCAATGACCTGCCTCTCCGCGGCCCTCTTCAGAATCGAATGGTCCAGAGTATTCTCAAGAAGGTCAGGCAAAATTGTTAAAATATCAATTCTCATTAGACTCTCATTATATTTTATTGAATATTAAATACTTATCTATCTATGATCCATATATAATATATCGTATTTCAGGATGAAGGCATAAAGTTATAAAGTTTTTGAAATTCCTGAAATACACTATTAATCAAAGTTTAAAATAAGATATACATAGATAATTACATGTAAAAAACTTTGACTATTAGTTGTTAATGTATATTTTCGTACTTTAATAATTATTGCAATGCAATATAATTAAGGAATTATTAGCTAAACGCTATGGCAAAGAACGCACCTGAGAGCTCTGTTCATAATGAACAATTCAGCAAGACTGAAAAAGATGCTGAAAATACTGAGACCCCTGAATTATCTGATAATAAAGCTGATGTAACAGATGATAATATCGTTGCCACGGATGATTCAAAAAAAGCGGTATCATAATATGCGGTATCAAAAAAACCCGTAACAAAAAAAACAAAAACTGAAAAATCCGGCAATACAGATAGTGAAAACACAAAAAGTAGTGTACCCGCAGGGAAAAAGAAAGCCGGAGATAAAACGGTAAAAAAGGAAAAAACTAAAGAAACAGAGGAGACAAAGACTGAAGGCAGTGTGAATGACCGGGAAGGTGAAGGAAAAAAAGTTGATGATAGCATCCGGGATGCAGCACAGGAAGAGGAAATAATTGACTTCACCGCTTTAAGTAAAGAAGACCTGGTTGCAGTATTGAAGGAATTGGTTAACACAAAAAACGTAATGGATATCAGGAATGACGTTGAATCAATAAAAACTAATTATTATAAAAAACACAAAGCCGAAATTGAAAAGAAAAAGAAAGTATTTATTGAGGAAGGTGGTGATATTGAAGATTTTAAGATAGAGGAAGAACCACTGGAAAAATCGCTTAAGGAATACCTGAAAAAATACAAAGAGATTAAGGCTGAATACAATAAAAATATTGAAGAAGAAAAGCACGAAAACCTAAAGAAGAAGTATCAGATAATAGAAGAGATAAAAGACCTGGTAAACAGGAAAGAATCAATAAACAAGACTTTTCAGGAATTCAGGGAACTTCAGAAACAATGGAGGGTAACAGGGCTCGTTCCGCAGCAAAATGTTAAAGACCTGTGGGAAACCTACCATCACCATGTTGAAGCTTTTTATGATTATATAAATATCAACAAAGAGCTGCGTGATCTGGACCTTAAAAAAAATCTTGAAGTAAAAATAGAATTATGTGAAAAGGCTGAAGAATTATTGTTAGAGCCAAATATAATTTCTGCTTTTAACAGGCTGCAGAAACTTCATGAACAATGGCGTGAGATCGGCCCTGTGCCGCCGGACATGAGAACAGAGATATGGGAAAGATTCAAAGAGACCACCTCATTAATTAATAAGAAACATCAGGAGTATTTCCTTAACCTTAAGAAAGAGCAAAAGAATAATCTGGAGGCTAAGACTTTATTATGCGATAAAGCTGAGGAACTATGTAATTTATCAATTACAAATCATAAGGACTGGGAAACGAGATCAAATGAGATCATTGAACTGCAGAGAATATGGAAGACCATTGGCTTTGCCCCTAAAAAAGACAATAACAGGATATATATCAGATTTCGTGAAGCCTGTGATAAATTTTTTAACAGGAAAAGAGAGTTTTATTCACAGAACAGGGAAGAACAAACTAACAATTTGCAGTTAAAAACAGATCTTTGTGTCCAGGCCGAAGCGCTCAGGGATAGTAATGAATGGAAAAAAACAACTGAGGAGCTTATTACATTGCAGAAAAGCTGGAAAGAAATAGGGCCTGTGCCATATAAACATTCTGAAAGAATATGGAAAAGATTCAGGTCAGCCTGCGACAAGTTTTTTGAAAAGAAAGAAGTTCATTTCTCGGAGGTTGATAATTCATATGAAAAGAACCTTAAGAAAAAACAGGAACTCATTGACAAAGTTGAAAAATTAAAATTGACTGAAAATATTGAAGAATGTTTGAAAAAACTGAAAGAATTTCAGAGAGAGTGGGCTGAGATTGGCTTCGTACCTTATAAATATAAGGATGATATACAGGAAAAATACAGGACTGTAATTAATGCCAAGTTTGACAATCTGAATGTTGACGAGAATTATAAAAATCTGCTTAAATTTAAAACCAAACTGGAATCGCTTAAATCAAAACCCAACGGGCTGCAGAGAATAAAACAGGAGCAGGACAAATCCGCTAATAAGCTTAAACAGCTTGAGAGTGATATTGTACTATGGGAAAATAATATTGGCTTTTTTGCAAAGACCAAAAATGCAGAATCGATGATATCGGAGGTTGAGATGAAAATTAAGGATGCCAGAAAAAAAATATCCTTGCTTAAAGAAAAACTGAAGTTGCTTGATGATTTTGAAGAATAGTAACCTTTAAAAAGCTGCCAATTATGATTATTGTATTATAATTGAACAGTATATGTACTTCTTTTACTTTGTATGAATTAATATTATGTTTAACAATAAATAATTATTCTTAATAATTGACATCAACCAAATATATATTTGTCACCGGAGGAGTAACATCTTCATTAGGAAAAGGAATAATATCCGCATCTCTTGGCAAGCTGCTGATAGCCAGAGGATATAAAGTTACTATTCAAAAGCTTGATCCTTATATTAATGTTGATCCCGGTACATTAAACCCTTATGAACACGGTGAATGTTATGTTACAGAAGATGGTGCCGAAACAGATCTGGACCTTGGTCATTATGAAAGATTCCTGGATATAAGAACCTCACAGGCTAATAATGTCACTACAGGAGGTATATATCAGACAGTCATTAATAAGGAAAGAAGAGGTGATTATCTGGGAAAAACCGTTCAGGTCATTCCCCATATTACTGATGAAATTAAAAGAAGAATTAAATTACTCGGATCAAAACATAAGTTCGATGTTGTTATTACAGAAATAGGCGGAACAGTAGGTGATATTGAATCCTTACCATATATCGAAGCTGTGAGGCAGCTTAAATATGAACTTGGCGCTTCAAACACTCTTGTCATTCATCTCACACTAGTGCCTTATATATCAGCTTCCGGGGAATTGAAAACCAAACCTACCCAGCATTCAGTAAAAGTCCTTCTTGAAACGGGGATCCAGCCTAACATTCTTGTTCTTCGAACGGAAAAGGAACTTACTATTGAAATAAGGCGTAAGGTAGCATTATTTTGTAATGTGGAATTGGAATCAGTTATCCAGTCAATTGATGCCTCGACAATTTATGAGGTGCCAATTATGATGAAGAAAGAAAAGCTGGATTTAACGGCAATAAAGAAGCTAAACCTAAAGGAAACTAACACACTGCTTATAATAACTGCCGACCATGGTTTTGTGAATACTCCTATTGAAAGGATTATAAAGTTAGAGGATCATCCAAAAATGAAA
>CAZBUF010000087.1:0-2700 GCA_964495025.1 uncultured Bacteroidales bacterium
TGTAACAAAGATTAAATTCTTTTTGCTAATTTAAAAAATAATTGAAAATTCAAGGTTCAGGAAGCCGGTCATAAATAAAAATTAAACCTGTCTGAAATATTAATTACTTGTATAAAAAAATGATACTAAATAAAGTTCGAATAATATCAAGCATAATAGTAATATTTTTAATGACCATAATTTTATTTCCTTCATCATGTAAGAAAGAAGAGGAAAAGATCATGAAAGTCAGGAATGATAGTATTTCTGCCGTTGCGATAATAACTGCCAGGGCTCATGCAGCAGTAATAGATATAGGCCAGGGCATAACTCAGCATGGCCATTGCTGGTCCACAAATTTAGAGCCGACTGTTTATGATAGCAAAACTGAAAACGGACAGGTAAATTCTGCCGGGCCATTTATCAGTAATCTTACCGGACTTTTACCCGGCAGTAAATATTATGTTAAGGCTTATGTCCAGAATGCCGGTAATATTGTTTACGGGGCTGATAAACTGTCTTTCACAACCTTATCTGCAGGTTTACCGGTTGTTACTACAGGAACGGCCGGCAATCTGACAACAAACAGTGCCACTGTCACCGGTAACCTGGATAGCCCCGGCCCCGGAATATCATCGGTAACAGATCACGGGCATTGCTGGTCAAGTGAGACAGCGACTCCAACAATTGAAAATAATACTATTACACAACTTGGCCCCAAAGATACTACAGGGTCATTTGAAAGTATTCTTGCAGCACTTGCGCCAGGCACTCTTTATTATGTGCGGGCGTATGCAACAAATTCCTCAGGAACATCTTACGGAGCTACTGTAAGTTTTAATACTGTACAGGTCAATAATTCGCCGACTGTTACTACTGCAACTGTAAGTTCTGTTACAGCAACATCAGCAGTATGTGGCGGTAATGTCACTGCTGACGGCGGAGCTACAGTGACGGCAAGGGGAGTATGCTGGAATACTGCCGGTAACCCTGCAGTTACTGACAGCAAGACCACGGACGGATCAGGTATTGGCTCTTTCACCAGCAGTATCAGCGGGCTAAGTGCCAATACACTATATTATGTCAGGGCCTATGCAACAAATAGTGCCGGGACAGGATACGGGAATGAGGAGACTTTCACAACATCAGTGGCTGCAGTACTTCCAACTGTTGTAACATCTTCTGTTTTTGAGCTTTTTACTGACGGGGCAACTATCCTGGGACAGGTTTCTGCTGACGGCGGGTCTGCAGTGATAGCCAGGGGAGTATGCTGGAAAACGGCTGGAGATCCTACAATAACTGATAATATTGTTCCGGGTGGTTCCGGCCTTGGTAACTTTTCCTGCACAATTACCGGGCTGGCTCCCAATTCAATTTATAGTGTAAATACATATGCAACTAACAGTGTTGGTACAAGTTACGGATCACCAATGAATTTTCAGACCTTGTCGGATGATCCCAACGCAAACTGGAAAAACGGTGATGACTGGATTGATACACGTGATGATCAGGTTTATGGAACAGTGAAAATTGGCAGCCAGGTATGGATGACAGATAACCTGAACTACGGGACAAGAATTAATGGGACTATGAATATGTCAAATGATGGAAATGTGCAAAAGTACTGTTACGATGATGATAATTTATATTGTGATATCTATGGAGGCCTTTACCAGTGGGATGAAGTGATGGGATATACAACCGTTGAAAGCGCACAGGGAATATGTCCTTCAGGATGGCATGTTCCTTCGGATGGTGAATGGAAAGAACTGGAAATGGCTTTGGGCATGAGCTCTGCTGCAGCAGATAGTATCGGGTGGAGAGGAACATATGAAGCCTATTATCTGTTTTCCGCAGGATTTTTATCATTGTATCCGGGCGCTTGTTATTACTTTGATGGAACGTTTTATCAAATTGATTTCTTCTCATACTTCTGGAGCTCAACGGAGTTTAATTTTGAGGGAGCATATTACCGTACAATGGGTGAAGGATATACAAAAATATGGCGTGCTGATTATTATAAAACGGAAGGTTATACGGTACGCTGTATTAAGGATTGATCACTGTCGAATAACCGGGCAGTGATTATTATTAAAAAATCGCTGAAATATTTTAAGGCAAAATAATATTCTTAGATAAACAGCCTGAATTATCAATCTTATGATCATGATGCATAAACTGCAGATAAACTTACATTTTTTATTTTTATGTCTGATATTAATAATTTCTTTTTCAGCTTATCGATGTAAAAAGGAAAATGAGAAAATAATGAAAGTAAGGAATGACAGCATCTCAGATATTTATAGTACAACAGCCAGAGCAAACGCAACAATAATAGATATTGGAGAGGGTGCCAAGCAGCATGGGCATTGCTGGTCACCAACTTCCGAACCTACGCTGTTCTCCAATGAAGGCATGACTGATAACGGAGAGATAAATATGGCTGGGCCCTTCAGTAGCAATTTAGCCGGCCTTACTCCCAGTACGAAATATTATGCAAGGGCTTATATCAAAAGAGGAGAGACAGTTGTTTACAGTCACGATGTACTTTCGTTCCTTACCTTAGCAATAGCTGCCCCGGTTGTTAACACCGGAACAGTAGCAAACATTACAACATCAGGTGCCACAGTAACAGGTAACCTGAACAACCTCGGTGCAGGCGTAAGGCAGGTAACACAGCATGGCCACTGCTGGTCAAGTGAGACAACAACACCCATAATA
>CAZBUF010000088.1:0-3880 GCA_964495025.1 uncultured Bacteroidales bacterium
GGTATCAGAATTATTAGCCGCAGCAGGAGGGATGCCCGAAGATACGGGCAAAATAATTAACGGGGGCCCCATGATGGGCAAAGCACTCAGCGATCCTGCCGTCCCCGTTACCAAAGGGAGTTCAGGGATCCTTTTACTTCAGGAAGCTGAATCCATGCGGCGGGAAGTGCTCCAGTGCATAAGATGTTCCAAATGTGTTTCAATATGTCCTATGGGTCTTGAGCCTTATCTTTTAATGAGCCTGTCAAGGAGAAATTTGTTTGACAGACTCGAAACAAGCGGTGTGCTGGATTGTATTGAGTGCGGTTCGTGTGGATATATCTGCCCTTCAAATACTGAGCTACTTGAATATCTGAGGCTGGGTAAAGCAAATGTGAGTAAAATAATCAGAACAAGAATAAAATAATGAGTAAATTATTTGTTGTATCTCAATCTCCTCACATACACAGTGATTATACGGTTAGGAAACTAATGCTGGGAGTGATAATAGCACTTATGCCCGCACTTGTTGCTTCATTGATCTTCTATGGCATTGGTGTGATAATTGTAACATCCGTGTCGATCATTTCCTGTATCGTTTTTGAATTTACTATACAGAAATTCATTCTCAAATCAAAAACAAGGATATCAGACGGCTCGGCAATAGTAACAGGTTTGCTGCTGGCATTTAATCTACCCTCAGATATACCCGTATGGATAATAATTATTGGAAGCCTTGTAGCTATAGGTATCGGTAAAATGACTTTTGGCGGGTTAGGAAATAATCCGTTCAACCCTGCCCTTGTTGGAAGGGTGTTCCTCCTGATATCTTTCCCGTCAGCAATGACAGTATTTCCCAAAGTAGCCGGCTTCAACACTCCTTATATTATACCGGCAGATAAAATGGATGCCTTTACCGGCGCCACACCCTTAAGTCTTGTTAAGGAATGCATAAAAAGCGGCAATAGCATATCAGAACTGCTGAATATCAATAACCTGAGCTACACGGATATGTTCTTCGGAAATATAGGCGGCTCGTTTGGTGAGATCGCTGCCTTTGCCCTTTTGATAGGATTGTTTTTTTTACTGATTCGCAAAATTATCACCTGGCATATCCCGGTTTCTGTTATTGGAAGCGTATTTCTGTTTACAGGTATTTTATGGCTCTTCAGTGAAGAAGGCCATGATGCTATTTATAATTCGTTAACTATTAACGTGCCTGTTATAAAATTCAGGGATGTAAATGAAGGTTTGAAAATGTTTCATATGGCTGATCCTGTATTTCATATTCTTACCGGCGGGATAATGCTTGGTGCCATATTCATGGCTACCGACTATGTTACTTCACCAATGACCCCGGGAGGAATGATTTTCTATGGTACAGGCATAGGAATTATTACTGTTGTGATCAGGGTTTTTGGCAGTTACCCTGAAGGAATATCATTTGCGATCCTGATAATGAATGGATTCGTTCCCCTTATAAACAGGTATATCAAACCCAGGCGTTTCGGAGAGGAGGTGAGAAATGAGTAATATGAAATCTTCATTCAGGAATATGGTGCTGACACTATTCATGGTTACTGTTTTATCCTCGGCACTTCTTGGTATTGTATATGAATTAACAAAAGAACCTATCGGGAATGCCTTATCCAACAAAAGAACTCTGGCATTTCATATTGTATTGCCGGAATTTAATAATGAGCCCATTAAAGAATCATATGATGTAGCTGCCGGCAGAGATATATTTAAGTTCTATCCGGGCAGGAAAGGGGATAAAATAGTAGGCACAGCTGTTGAGACTACTTCCATAGGATATGGAGGGGAGATAAAGCTGATTGTTGGCTTTCTGCCTGACGGAACAATAAATAAGGTGGCTGTTCTTGAGAATAAGGAAACAGCAGGACTTGGAGATAAAATATTAAAATCCAAATCGGACTGGAGTTTGCAGTTCGAGGGCAGGAATCCGGAAAATTTTAAGCTAAGTGTTACAAAAGACGGGGGTGATGTTGATGCTATTACTGCCTCTACAATAACTTCAAGAGCATATTGCGAGGCTGTACAAAAAGCTTACAGTGCTTTAATAAAAAATGGCAAAAAATGAACCAGTTAAAGAACTTTACAAAAGGGTTTATTAAAGAAAACCCTGTTTTTGTCCTGTTTTTAGGGTTATGCCCGACCCTGGGAACAACAAATTCTGCTATTAATGGTATTAGCATGGGACTTGCAACCACATTTGTCCTGGTGATGTCAAACCTTGTTGTTTCTTCGGTTGCCAGGTTGATTCCTGATAAGGTAAGGATCCCTGCATATATTGTTATTATTGCTTCCTTTGTTACTATCGTTGATTTACTGATGAAAGCCTTTTTGAATAATCCCGGCCCTCATTTTGAGCCAAGCCTGTACGATCAGCTGGGCATCTTTATTCCCCTCATTGTTGTTAACTGTATTGTTCTGGGAAGAGCCGAAGCATTCGCATCGAAAAACAATGTGATAACATCCCTGGTTGACGGACTGGGAATAGGACTGGGTTTTACATTTGCTTTATTTATGCTTGGCAGTGTCAGGGAGATATTAGGCAGCGGCTCAATATTAAATTATAAGTTCATACAGGGCGACGGGATATTATTGTTCGTTAGTCCTCCGGGAGCGTTTTTTGCACTCGGATTTTTAATAATGCTTATGAATAAGCTGAGTAAGAGGATATCATGAGGAGAAGGTTGCTGACGGCAACCTGCGATAATCATGAAGTTGACATTAAATAAGATAATTTTAATAATGATTAACAGGATAAATAATCAGAAAACATTAATAAAATGGATTATATTCTTATAATAATATCCGCAGTATTTGTAAATAATATTGTCCTTACAAAGTTCCTGGGCTTATGCCCGTTTATCGGCGTCTCGAACAAGGTTGATACCGCTATCGGCATGTCAGGTGCTGTAACCTTTGTGATGGTAATTGCTACCATTGTCACCTATCTTTTACAGCAGTATATTCTTGTCCCGCTGGGAATATCTTTTATGCAGACCATTACTTTTATACTGGTTATTGCCGCATTGGTGCAACTGGTTGAGATAATATTAAAGAAGGTCAGCCCTTCATTATACCAGGCTTTGGGTATTTTCCTGCCGTTAATAACCACGAATTGCACCATTCTGGGTGTTGCGATCCTTGCCGTACAAAAAGACTATACTCTTTTGGAAAGTGTTGTGTTCGCCATGGGTAATGCGCTGGGTTTCGGACTGGCATTAATTACTTTTTCAGGTATCAGGGACCAGTTAAATCTTGTTGATGTTCCAAAAGGTATGCAGGGAGTTCCCATAGCCTTTATAATAGCCGGTCTTATGGCTATGGCTTTTGCGGGATTTACGGGGATTGTCAAATAGAAAAGGCTGTCATAAAATCAGGATAGAACGTCATTACAAACGTAGTGAAACAATCTGTATTCTTAATATTAATGATGCAGATTGCTTCTCCCGCTATACGCGGGATTGCAATGACAAAAAAGAGATTTTATAACAGCCTTATATATTAATAGCAATTAGAAGTATAGTACCAGATACAAATGTGTATCCACAACATTATCAAGCATTAACATACTACCGCTTGTTGATTTGTCCTTTGTAACATCTCTCTCAACACTACCGGTTGCATATGATTCGGTCTTCACTTTGGCTGATCCGCTACGTCCGATCTGGAGTGCAGCAGCAAGTTCTCCGCCAATGGATATTTTTGGTGTGAAGAAATATTCGGCACCGATAAAGCCTCTGGCTCCTATAGCATACAGAGGAGCATTTTTCGCAAATATAGGCCGTGTATCAACAGCGCCCCAAAGGTTAGTAACAGGCAACGGGTATGTAGACGAAAATTCATTTGCATACCTGTACCTGTAGTTTGG
>CAZBUF010000089.1:0-3195 GCA_964495025.1 uncultured Bacteroidales bacterium
AATAAACATCTCGTATCCGCTCAGGGCATTAATCACAAAATTCCCGTTATAAACAGTATTTCTTTTAATACCGTCACTTGCCTTACAGGTTGAATTAAATAATGATGTGGTTATTAAAAAATAATAATTCTCGTAAAGGAACTTTTCCAGTGTCAATTCGATCCCGTAATTTTCACCTGTACCTTTATTCACCAGGCTATCTTCGGTACACCAGCCTTCCAGGGCTTCTCCTCCATTTAGCAGCCAGAAGTTGTCAGCTTTCTGCCTGACAGGTACATCAAACAGGTACTGATAGTAAATTTCTGTTTTTAACCTTAGTTGTTGCGTGAATGAGTAATCGTGTGCAATTACTGCATGATGGCTCCTTACGAAATCAAGGTTCTCATTGGTCCGGTAAAATATTGAATTGCCGTTAACATCCCTGTTTACAAATGATTTTCTAACAAACATGTAAACTGGTGCCAGCTTACTATGTAAGCCGTATCCAAAGCTTAACGTTCTGTTATGTGCATATTTCCACTGTGCACTAAAACGAGGCTCTATGGAATATGTATTATTGAACAGAAAATGTTCATAATGCAGCCCCGAAACTGCTGAAATTGTGCTTGAAAAATGATGTTTCCATTCAATAAAGCTTTGCAGTAAGATTAAGTTATTCTCTTTGATCGTGTATGGATCATACATAGTAAAACTGTCATTCTCAGAATAATAATCATAGTCCTTTTCATAGAAATCCAAAGAATAATTATGTAATGTAAATCCGGCCTTTATCTTATTTTGTTTGTTAATCTTGTGAGTCAATACAGATTTAAAAATGATATCATTCTGCTGTTCTTCATATTTGCTTAAGGTTTTCAGTACCTCGCCGTTCTGCCCCGATAATGAATCTGCACTTCCATTTGGTATAGCTGATGTAATAGCCAAAGAAGTTTTTAGACGTGTTGTATTATTAAAGAAATAAGTATGATTTATTCCCAATATTGCCGTTTTTGAACCATTTGGAAAGCTGATCCAACGTTCTGTATTATCGGATAATTTTAATGAATCAGTAAAAGTAATATTGCTTATTCCCGCTAAGCCAAAAATAGAAGTATTGCTTTTTTTCCCGGGGAAAGACATTTTAAACATTAAATCCTGGTAATGAGGAAGAGCTTCGACCCATAAAAGTTTATCAACAAGGCCAAGCATTGAGTACCGGTAATTAATGAGGTATGATGCATTGCTTTTTGCATGAAACGGACCCTCGGCCCCAAATTCAAAACCATTAAACCCAAGCTGTGCAACATACTCCCTTTTCTTATTATTTCCGTTCCTCATTCTTAAATCAAAAGCCCCGGATATGCCGTCACCATATTCGGCGGGAAACGCCCCGGTCATGAAATCGGAACGTTGCAAAAGGTTATTATTTATCATGCTTACCGGCCCTCCGGTTGCGCCGAGTGAATGCCAGTGATTAGGGCCTGGAATAGGGATTCCCTCTAACCTCCATATCAGTCCGGCAGGAGAATTACCACGAATAATTATGTCATTGCTCATATCATTTGCAACGAACACACCTGCATAGCTGGTGGCCATACGTGATGGATCGCCCCAGCTGCCGGCAAATCTTTCAGTTTCCTCAATGGTAAATGAACGTGCACTTATCATAGCCATATCATTAATAGTATGATCTTTGCCCTGATAGGCATTAATTGTCACCTCATTAATTTCCTGAATGTTTTCCTCCAGTTCAATATGCAATGTGGTTTGTTTGCCGGGCTTAACTAATATATTGTCAAAAAGGCGGGGTTCATATCCGATATATGAAACATAAACATTATTCCGCCCTAAGGGAACGTCTGTAATTTCAAATACCCCATCTTCATTTGTGATGGTTCCCCTTGCTGAATCATTAATAATTATAGTTGCCCCAATTAAAGGCATATGGGTTGATTTGTCAATTACCCTGCCCTGGATCGTTAGCGATGATAATTCAGATTTTTTATTCTCCTGTGCGGTTAAATCTTCGGGATTAAGAAAAAGGAAAACTGAAACCACTAACCAGCATAAACGAAAAACTGTTGTCATAAGAGTTTTTTGATTTGAGATTTATCTCTAATGACAGGAGTATGCGGTGAAGGTTGCAAAAGATGATAAAATTGCCTGGATCGGATATATAAACAGGGGCATTGCCCCTGTTTATTATCGTAAATAAGGAAAGTATCTGTCCTATTTAATAATTTTGCGCCAGCATTTGTGTGATCATAAACAAAGCGGCCGTTAATATAAACAGGGTAAAAGCAAATAGTGTCTTAATACTTTGTTTTGTTTGATCTGTTTCTTTGATAGAGTCGATAATTAGCAAAATACTTGTTATTAACAAACCAGCCTGGGAAACAATTATTAATATACCTGCACCTGCCCAGTGCTGTACTTTAAAAATAAAAGCGACTATAATCAAACACATCGCAATGCCACCAGCAACTCCAACTGATTTTTCAAGTTTTGATGTCAATGGTTTGATTCCAGTTAACAGATAAATAATAAAAAAAGCCAGTAAACCTAAGTTAGCAATTAAAAAAATCATACTGCCACCTTTAATGTGAGAAATTTTTAATAAAATACCAATAAAAAGGACAATAATTGATATTATACCTAAAAATATTTTAATATTTTTCATGGCTTTGGATTTAGGTTGAATAATGAAGATTGTATATAAAATAAATCATAAATAAATTAACGAGAATATTACTTATATCATTTTACGAATTATGATGCCCCACTTGGATATACCCATACCTTGTTAATATAAATATAAAAAAACGGATGTATAAACCAAATTTAATATACAGGTAATTTCTCATTATCAAAGGATTAGTTGAATAAAAGGAGAGTTGCTGCAATATCCTCTTTTTACCATTCCAGCTCCATCTGCTGTCCGTTGGAGTCTTTGTTTCCAGGGGACTGCTTTGTTTTTTCAGGTTCTTTGGATTTTTTTAATTCTTCTGCTGATGCTTTTGCTGTTGCTTCTTTTACTGTTCTTTTTAGTGCTTCTTTTACTGTTTCATCTGTTGCTAACTCTGCTGCTTCAGCTTCAAATTCTACTGCTTCCTCTGCTGCTTCAGTTTCAAATTCTACTGCTTCTTCTGCTGCTTCAGCTTCAAATTTTTCTGCTTCCTCTGCTGTTTCCTCTACTACTTCGTCTACTTCTTCATC
>CAZBUF010000090.1:0-1853 GCA_964495025.1 uncultured Bacteroidales bacterium
TTCAATATAAGTACCCAGTTTTTCGGCAATAATTAATACTTCCTGCCATAATTTTAATATCAGTTCATTATAGGTTTTGCCCCCCCTTTCAAGTTTCGTAAAATAAAAGTCCTTATATAGCTTCCAGCTGTCAAAGCCTCCAATATCACTTATCTCGTGTTTTATTGTCCTTGGATCAATAAGTTTATATGACTCAGGGTAAAACTTGCCGCAGATATAATGAATATTTACATCACCAAGGAGCTTCCTGTATATTTTGGAGTATTTCTCAACCTCAATTGTTACTCCGTCCACTGAATACAGGAAAGTAATAAATGCAATACCTCCGTCTCTGATTTTTTCTTTAAATTCTCTGAATGTATCATTGAACCTGACGGACGGCAAAGGCTTTGTCTCCCTGAATCTGTCAATGAATATCCCAAGATCAAACCAGGTATTTATTCTTTCATTTCGCAGTAATGATAACATTTCTGCTACTGACATCCGTTTTATCATAAATATTCAATTAATGTAATCCTATATAATAATAATAAAAATTTAACGGATAAAAAAATTAAGTGTAATGAGCTATATTTAAAAGTTTAAATTTTAATCTGTGAAAACGCGGCTATTCATGAGAATCTTTAAGGGTTTTTATAAATCTTTAATATGGAGTTTTGTTATACTGACTTTATGCCTGGCTCCTTCAAACAAAATCAGCAGCATAAACCTGTTTAACATCGGACATCTGGATAAGGCAGCGCATTTTCTGCTGTATTATATCTTTGCTCTGATAATATATGCCGATCTTGTCAAATACCTTGCTGCGCGCGTAAAGAAGTATTATATTATTCTTTATGCCCTGTTGGTCCCTTTGGCCCTTGGTGTTTTGGTTGAGTTGCTGCAATATTATGTTTTTACAACAAGGGAGGGTAGTATTCCGGACATTGCCGCAAACATATGCGGAATAACAGCCGGTTTATTTTCTGTCCAGCTATTAAAAAAATATCTTCCGTGATTTTATTTATAGCTATTTCCTGCAGGGGATCTTGTCTATCCTTATCTTATGCCTGCCTCCGTCAAATGGCGTATTTAAAAAAATATCCACGATTTCCCTTGCCATCTTAACTGAAATAAATCTTGCGGGCAAGGCACAAATATTTGCATCGTTATGCCTTCTTGCTAACTCAGCTATTTCTGTATTCCAGCATAATGCCGATCTTATCTTTTCATGCTTGTTTGCTGTCATGTTTATTCCGTTTCCGCTACCGCAAAGTGATATGCCAACATGGAATTCATTATTTGAAACAGCATCAGCAAGCAAATGCCCGTATTCAGGATAATCAGTACTCTCATTTGAAAAAGCGCCAAAATCCTTTACTTCCAGCCCTTTTCTTTCAAGGTATTTCACTATTTCAACCTTTAAACCAAAGCCTGCATGATCACTTGCTATTGCAATTTTTTGTTTCATCTTTTATATTTCAGTATTGTAAATATAAAATAAAAATAACGAATAAACAGTTGTTAAAAACATATCATATTTTAACATATATTTTGTTAAAATGTTGTTAGTTTATTGAATGATAATTCTAATAATAAAATTTGACTTTTATAAATATGAAGTACATATAAAAAGTTTTATTAATTTAAAATATATTTTACAGTTATTCTTATCAAAAATTCAACAGCATCTTAACAGGTTTTCTTTTCAAAATTTCTATTTACTTTTACATATATATGTTAATTAACATTGTGTTGAAAAATTATTAGATGATTGTATATCAAAATATAAATCTTTTAATATATGTTAACTTTTGTTTAGTTAAATATTGATAACTATAAAAACAAAAAATATCCGGAAATTTTATGAACAT
>CAZBUF010000091.1:0-5785 GCA_964495025.1 uncultured Bacteroidales bacterium
CGTATGGCAGAAACTTATTGCTTCGATAAACCCGATTTAATAACATATGTTTCAGGTAATGAAGTAAAACAAATAGAATTGCCTGATGGCTCAAAAATCTGGTTAAACTCATTCAGCGAACTTGAAGCACCGGAAAAATTCAAAAGCAGAAAAAGAAAAGTGAAATTATCGGGAGAAGCTTTCTTCAATGTTCAAAAAAATCCTGATAAACCCTTTGAAATTATTACGGATAATACGGTAACAAAAGTATTGGGGACATCATTAAATCTTCGTGCATATATTAATGAAAATTTAACTACTGTTATCGTTAATTCGGGTAAGGTAGCTTTTTACAGTCCAGACAAAAAAAATAAAAAATTATATATAACATCGGGAAATAAAGCTATATACAGCAATAAAAGCAGGAAAATGATTAAACTGATCAATAATGATATTAATTATTTGTCATGGAAAACAGGAAAGCTGGAATTCAAAACATCTTCATTGCCTTATGTACTAAGATCATTAAACAGGCATTACCATGTTAATTTTGCAGCCGATAATGACAAAATAAAAAATATTCTGTTTACCGGTAAATTTCAGAACAAATCCCTGGAACAAACACTGGAAATCCTGGAATTGACTCTTAACATTGAATTTATTATAGAAAATACCCATATTACAGTAACCTCCGGCAACAATACACCTGATAATTAATCCTTATAGCTTTATGAAATTAAAAACAATTTTCATTCTGACAGCAGGTTTATTTATTGCTATTTCAATAAATGCCCAGAATAATAGTATTGATCTTAATCATAAGACCGATATAATAAAAGGCACGTATGATGTACTGTCAATTCTAAAGAGGTTGGATAACATGGAAGGTATAAATGTATCGTACAGTGATAATGAAATACCAGCCGGTAAGATAATTGACATAAAATTAAATTATCCGACAATTAAGGAAATACTTGAAATTATACAACTCAGCACTCCCTGTGAATATAAAATAAAGGATGAATACATAATCATTAAAAAGAAGGCATTATTAAAGAAATATAAAATATATGGTAAAATAGAAGATGAGACTTCCGGTGAGAGCATGACAGGTGTTAATATTTTCACTAAAGAGAAAATGAAGGGTGGGGTTACGAATGAAAATGGCTCTTATGAGTTTTATCTGCCTCCGGGTGAATATACAATAGTAATCAGCTATATGGGGTATATATCAAAGAAAATTCCCGTTTACTTATATAATGATCAGGAACTAAATGTTTCGTTAACACCAGGAAAAACTGAAATTGACGAAGTTAGAATTACCGTGCAACTGCGTTTTTTCGGAAACATGGATAAGGGGCGTACTATTGAATCAATTGATGCAAAAGAGATTGAAAAATTAAATGCCAATAATGCTTCTGATATATTGCACGCACGACTGGGTGGTGTCTGGACCACCAAGGTATCAGGTGCCCCGGGGGATCATCAGAGGATAAGAATACGAGGTATTAACTCATTGTTCGGAAGTGTTGACCCTTTATATGTGATAGATGGAGTACCTGTGCCGAATGTAAACCTGTCATCGCTGGGAATTGCCGATTTGAATATTCACGATATTGAAAATATCACGGTACTTAAAGATGCTTCATCCACGGCGTTATATGGCTACCAGGGGGGAAATGGTGTTGTGATTATCGACACAAAGCGCGGAAGGGAGAATCAAATCAGCTTTGCAACCAAGGTCGGCATACAAAATTTCAGTGGAAGATATGATTTAATGAATACAAAAGACTTCCTGGCTTCCCTTAACCTCAGCCGTGCAAATTTCAGGTCACATCTCGCATTGTATTATCCTGAATATACTGATTCTATTTGCAGTACCGACTGGCAGGAGGAAATTTTTCAGAATGGATTGCTGAATGAATATCAATTAACAGCATCCGGAACAGTAAAAAAAAACAATTATTACATATCAGGAAATTATTATAATCATGATGGTATAGTACCAAATTCATCATACAGTCGTTTTTCGCTTGCAACCAATCTTAGTCGAACACTTGGCAAGGGAATTGATGTGGATATTGCCTGGAAGGCAGGCCTGCAGCAAAATAAAAACAACATTGATAACTACGGTGGAAATAATATAATTTTTGAAGGGATAAATAAATCTCCATGTTTTGAGTGTACTCCCGATTCTCTTTATTTCAGTCCTGTGGACAAGCCATATAAAAGAATATACTGGGATTATCCGCAGTTAAATAAAAAAGAAAGCCCCCGAATATTAATCGACCAGCATGAAAGATCTCTTGATATTAAATCGCAATCATTAAATACATTTTTTCAAATTCCTTTGGTGAATGACCTTTTTCTGAAAGCTTCTTCCGCCCTCTCATTTAAAAAATATCTTTATGAATCGGATATTATATCGGATTATTTCAGCAGTACTGAAAATGTTGTTATCCTATGTCAGAATTTGAATCTGACCTATATTAAAAAGTTTAACTTTCATAACATAACAATGGTTGCAGGATTTAGAAATTATAAAGATAATATTTACTGGCGCATAGATTCATTGCTAAATGAGATCGGGCAGCTAAGTGACAAAGAAAACATATATGTCAGGAACTCTATGGCTATTTATGGTGAACGAGGTTCTGTGATACGCTCGATACGTTCATACATGGGGCATATAAATTATAATTATAAAGAAAAGTATTTTATTTCTCTTGCCCTCAACCAGGAATATCTGAAAGAAGGGATGAATGTTGATGCAAATCAGTTGTTTCCTTCAGTTGCCCTGAACTGGAACCTGGCTAAAGAATGGGGATTAAACGGAATCCGCTGGCTGAATAACTTAAATGTATATGCCAACTGGGGGCTGGCCGGTAATTACCCTTTAAACGGATTATCTGACGATTTATATGCTGCTGCAGGCTATACATATGTTGATACAATTATTTACGGCTCTGCAGTTCATCAGTTAGCCAACCACTTTATTAAACAGGAAAAAGTTGAAGAGTATAATTTTGGAGTTGATATCTCATTATTTGATGAAAGGGTACTACTGAATGTCGATTATTATGTAAAAACCAACAGCGATTTAATAATGCAGAGGGAAATACCATATGTTTACGGAAGCGGCCGTATTTTTTACAATGTAGGTACACTGGAAAATAAGGGCACTGAATTTATGATAGAGTTATTTCCTGTGGAAACACCGGATTTTAAATGGTATTCGAGATTTATTTATTCGTTGAACAATGAAAAAATTAAAAAATTAACAACTGAGGGTGAACTGAAATTTATGAATGCTGATATTTTATCCCCTGATTTTAGAATAGAAGAAAATGAAAGGCTGGGTAATATTTATGGTTTTAAATACCTCGGAAGGTGGACGGATGAAGATGAAGTAGCTAACAATATACAGTATATCGAAAAGGGAGGTTTAAAATATTTGAATCACGATACTGCTGATCTGAATTTATACTCAAGCGATAAGGTTTTAATAGGAAATTCTATACCGGATTATACCTGGAACTGGTATAATTCAATCCAGTATAAAAACTTTACCGTTAGTTTTTTATGGTATGCAGTAGTGGGTGTTGACAAATTTAATGCAACAAGGGCAGCTACCTATATAGCTGCCACGAACCATGAATTGAATTCTTTTATTGCCGATACAATAAAAGGAATAACATCAAGTGATGTGTTTTATGAGTCATCTTATTTTATCGATGATGCCAGTTTTATTCGTTTAAAGAACCTGACATTCTCATACTTCCCTGAAAAGAAATTCTTTGATTATGTTTCGGTAAAACTGTCGCTTAGTTTTGAGAACCTCCTTACTATTACCGGATTTAAAGGTTACGATCCTGAAACATCTGTTTATACCGATAATCATTTTTCTGATAATGCCGTTGACCGCGGCGCTTACCCTAATCCAAAGGCGGTATATGTAAGTATTAAACTAAATTTCTGAAAGGTCATGAAACGAGTTATAATACTAATAGGATTAATCATTCAACTGGCAGGTTGTGAGAAGATTTTCTTTGAAGAGACTGCCGGGACTATCTGTTCAATTGACTCACAGTCTGAACTTGAATCTGCATTAACCGGAATATATTACAGTCTGGCTCAGGCATATAATAGTGTTGCTATATATATTAATCAACGAGTTCTTGGTGATGATATACATTGTAAAAGTACAGGAAGTAATCCATACTATTATGATGAGTGTTATCCTCATGAAGGTGTAAGCAGATTCCATTGGTCAACATTATATAATACAATAATAAGCTCAAATAATATTATCATACAATTTGAAAATACTGATAATATTCTCGGAGAATTTAAGGATTATATTGGAGAGGCATACTTAATCAGGGGATACTGCTATTACAACCTGGCTAGATTTTACGGGAGAGTTCCGGTAATTGATGATATTGATATTAAATACGATTTAACATTATCTTCATTTAAAGAAGTATATGATTTTATTGAAAAGGATTTTATCAAAGCCATTGAATACTTACCTGACAATAACGACCATGCTCGTGCTCCTTTTGTTACACCGAATCGTGGAACTGCTAAAGCAATGCTTGCAGAGGTTTATTTAACAATGGCCGGATATCCTCTCAAAGATGATTTAAAATATATTCAGGCAGCAAAATATGCAAAAGAAGTAATTGACAGTGCCCTGTTTTTCGGATTTGAACTTTTACAGGATTTTGCCAATGTGTGGAAAGGGGAAAAAACAAATCATAAAGAATCAGTTTTTTCATTACATTTTTCAGATTCAGAAGAATATGAATTGAACAATGTCGTTTACAGGTACATGCCTGAATATGATTGGGATGGACCACGTATTTATCCCGAGATCAAGTTTTACAATAATTTTCCTGTTAACTACAGGAAAGATATTACATTTCAGACAACTGTTTGTTTATGGGAGCAGGGAGAAAAAATTTGCAGGTATTATAAAACAATTGATAAAACTGTACCTATGTACTATAAGAAATTTGCCTTAGTAAGAGATACAACTCCAAGTCTCCACTACGCACCTTATTCAAATTATGCCCATTCAATATGTCTTTACCGTTATGCGCATACATTGCTGACCTATGCCGAAGCCAAAGCCCGTTCAGGCCAGCTTGATGCTTCGGCCTATGAAGCAGTGAATATGATACGCAGAAGGGCAAACTTTAAAGATATTCATTCACCTTCCGTTTATGATCTGCAGTCTGGATTAACGGCAGAACAATTTGCCGATTCAGTAGTATGGGAGCGTGCCTGGGAGTTTGCCGGAGAACCTGAAGGAAGGTGGTTCGACCTTCTGCGCCTGGAGATGGTCGATCAGCTTCCCGAATTACGCTACCCTGAAGAGATCAGGCCGGCTGAAAATGAAGTTACTGAAGAATATTATTTTTTACCCATACCTGAAGAAGAAATTATGATAATTCCCGAACTTAATGATAACCAGTAATAAGTATCATGAAACGAACGATATTAATGCTGATATTAATTATTCAGCTGACAGGCTGTGAGAAGATCTTCTTTGAAGATCCTGATAATGATATTGGTTCTATCGATTCACAGGAAAAATTTGAATCAGCATTAACAGGATTATATAATAAGTTGGCACAGATATATTCTCCTCATTATGTATATGCTATTCAAAGATATTATGGTGATGATATACATTGGGATGATACTGGAGAAAGTGAATATGATTATTATGAAAGTTATCCCACGAATGGGATGATTTTAGAACTTTGGAGAAGTCTATATAATAAAATAATCAGCTCGA
>CAZBUF010000092.1:0-4029 GCA_964495025.1 uncultured Bacteroidales bacterium
TTTCAAAAGCAGCAGGTTTATTGTCCTGAACTATTGTTTTAGGTTCTTCCACAAGCTGCCTGCTGTTGTGGCTACGGGCATGTTTAATTTGTAAAGGCTCAACCACGGGTGTTATAAAAAAAGGGGACAATGCAAAAAACAAAGCTATGGTACCGATAAAAACCGCAATTACGATCCGTGAAGCTTTACCTGTAACCATGTGACTGAAAATACATTTTATCATTTTCCAATGCAGAATAATATGAAGCAGCATCAGGAACAGGAAGATAAAGCTTAGCCATAAATGAATGCTACCCCATTCGTGGCGGGTTAGACCCATATAATAAAGTTCCACATTGCTATTGTAAAGTTCATTGCGTTTATAACCGGGAACCAATACATATTTAATTAGAAAACCTAAACCTGCAATGGCCATTAGCAAAACCAGCATAATAGCATCAATAACCAGGTTGAGTTTTGCTTTGTCTTTACTCCAATTCATCATCATTTAATAGTTTTAAAAATAAAAATCAAACCTTCCATCTGATTTCCAGATTGACAAATGAAAATGACAGATAAGGATAATAAGAGAAAATCATTCTATGTCTTTAAGCCATCTATATAGTTTGAAAAGACTTCGACACTTCCTCTCATCCCTCTGGCTACAGCAGGTTGTATAGGCATTCCTTCCGTTTTATCATGGGGCGAACGAGTAATACCAATTGACCGAAAAATGATATCCTGCATATTATAGATATTTTGATTTAGAAGTATTAGTTATTGTAACTTATTTTATACACTAAATCCTCGGCAGTCCTTATTATGGGATTATTTACAGGAGAAGAAGTCAATAAGGGGTGTGTTCCTATTTGAAAAGAGACCAGTTCATATACCGTGATGGATTTTTGAATGGCCAGGCTGATGATATTAATTATCTCACTTGCAGTTTTTCCTCCCCAAACTTCACCTCCAAGAATACTACCATCCACGGGCGATGCATAAAGTTTTACGATTAAATCAGTGGCCCCTGGCAGTGAACCCGGATGCCTGTCGGGCGATGAGAATTTTGCAGACACAACTTCAACGCCCGAATCTTCTGCATTTTTTTCATTAGCCCCGGCAGCGGCCATTGCCAACCCGTTTATCTCGGTCGAAAACACACCCAAAGTACCAGCGTTGCATTTTTTAATACGTATGCCAAAGATATTATGTCCCAGCGTGCGTGCTTCAGCAGTAGCCGTTGAAGCCAGTTTAATAACATCGCTGCGCCCGGTAAGGAAACCAAATGTCTGGGCGCAATCGCCTACAGCACTTATATCTTTTATTGCAGTCCGTCCGTAATTATCAACATGGATATCACCATACCTGTTTAGTTCGAGGCCTGTTTCTTTTGCCAACTGCGTATTGGCCTTATAACCGATTGAAAGGATTACGGCATCGGCTTCGATTTTATTTCCATTGGCAAGTAATACCTGCTTGACAGTATTGTTTTTGCCAATAATTTCTTTCACCAGCGTGGAAGTCATAACATTCACCTTTGTATTTTTCAGGGCATTGGTTGCTATCAGGCTTAATTCGGGTGAAAATGCCTTTGAAAAACAAAATGGTTCGCTTTCAATAAGAGTGACATTTGCATTTGCAGCAGCTAATTGTTCGGCTACTTCGGCCCCTATAAATCCGCCACCCACAACAACAATATTTTTGAAATTGCCAATTTTTGAAGCCAGTTCCTGGATATACGGATAACTTTTCTTTACATAAAAGACATTTTGCATGTTATAGCCGGGAATGAAAGTCGGAATAGTGGGAAGAGAACCGGTGGCAAAAACCAGTTTTTCATATCCAAATTGTTCTCCTGTTTGAACAGTAATTTCTTTTTTTGTTTTATCAACTTTTGTGGCTTTATTGATTATTACTTCACCACCCAGATCAATAAAAGGCTTTGGCCCCATTTTGTTTTTGGCCGCATCGTTGCCCAATAGATGAAAAATATAAGGTATCCCGCAAGGTACAAGGCCATCGGCTTCTTCTATAATCATTAACGCCGATTTGTCTTTAAAAAATTTCTTAACAGTTATCCCTGTTACAATGGCAGCAGGGCCGCCTCCGATAATAATTACATTGTATATTTTCATATTTATAAATATATTATTTAGTTATTAACTTATTGCTTCATTAGGACAATCATCCACGCATGCCCTGCAGTTACTGCATTTATCTGTGTCAATTATGGATACATCATTTACTAATTTAATTGCATCCATTGGGCATGAATCGGCACAAATACCGCAACCAGTGCATTCTTCAGGGTTTACTTTTGGAAAGTCCATTGTTTTTGTTTTATTCTTGTAAGTCCTTAATTTCAAACATATTCCTACTTTTGTCCCAAATGAAATAAGTGCTATGGCCTTTACCTTTTTTTATCAAGGCTATATAACCGCTTTTTTTAGCATTATTATAAATGGTTTCTGAATTCCGGTATGTAAGGCAAACATGCGAGAACACTTTCTTTTCTTTTTTGAGGCTTATAAAAATCTCAAATTGTAAATCCTCATGGTTCATAATATAAACATCAGTTATGCCCTCTACATTAAATATCGGCCGGGTAACCTCACCATTCACTGAAAATTTACGATGCATGTTAAATAGTAGTACTTCTTCATAAAATTTTTCAATTTCTTTCGAATCGTTCAATGTTAATGCAATATGGTGTAACATTTCTTTAAAAATTAATTTTTAAAATTAATGAACAAAAGTAAATGAACTTTTGTTCATAATAAAATTATTTAGATTAATTTTGAATAAAAAAATTATGAATATTTCCATTCTTACAGATAATTATCCGGGTGGGCATACCCTTGCCGAACATGGTTTGTCATATCTGGTTGAGCATGATGGAAAAAGACTGCTTTTTGACACAGGGCAAAGTAATATGTTCTTAAGAAATGCTGGGTTAATGGGAATAGATTTGTCAAATCAGGATTTGATTATTCTCAGCCATGGGCATTTCGACCATGGAAATGGGCTTGAACACCTTAGCGGTGGTAATTTAATTTGTCACACGGGTTGTTTTGTTAAACGCTACAGAAAATCAGACCATTCATATATTGGGTTGAAAAATACTAAAGATGAAATCATTGGGAAATTTAACCTGATTACAACAACAACGTCATACCAAATTATCGAAAAGATTATATTCCTGGGCGAAATTCCCCGTGTTACCGATTTTGAATCGAAAACCACTCCTTTTGTTTTCGAAGATAACACGCCCGATTTTGTAATGGACGACAGCGGCATAGCTATGCTAACCGATAAGGGATTATTTGTTATAACCGGCTGCGGCCATGCAGGGGTTGTAAACACTCTGGAACATGCAAAAAAGGTAACCGGCGAAAATAAAATTTATGGAATTATGGGAGGTTTTCACCTGAAAAAAGCCGACAGGCAAACAAAAGAAACCATTAACTATCTAAAAAATAACGCCGTAAAACATATTTATCCTTCTCATTGTACTGCACTGCCTGCACTTTCGGCATTCTACCAGGTTTTTAAAATTAGCCTTATTAAAACAGGCGATATTTTAAATTTTTAAACTAAAAAACTTGTTTGAAATATTTATACTGACATTTAAGCAAACATTAATGATAACGGCATTTGTGCTGTTTATGATGATTGTTATTGAATATGTGAATGTACAAACGAGAAACCTTTGGGCAGAGAAAATGCGGAAATTGCCTATGCTGCAAATTATTATTGCTGCACTGTTAGGGATAAGCCCGGGATGCATGGGAGCTTTTACGGTTGTTTCGTTATATACACACCGTATGATGGGCTTTGCAGGTTTGGTAACAGTAATGATTGCCACATCTGGCGATGAATCTTTCGTAATGTTTGCCCTTTTCCCGGGAAAAGCTATCGTGTTAAACTTAGTTTTATTGGTAATAGCCATTGCAGTAGGATGGGTTGTTCACTTGTTCAACAAGAAAGATATAGCAATTGAACAACATGGATTTATAGTTCATCAACATGAACATTGTAAATGTTTTACAA
>CAZBUF010000093.1:0-14503 GCA_964495025.1 uncultured Bacteroidales bacterium
GAAATATGAACAGGCAAAAGAATATTATTACAAAGCAAAAGATCTTGATTGCATAAGATTCAGGGCTCCGGAAGAGATTAATGATGTTATTTATGAACTTGCTGAAAAGCATGGTGCATACCTTGTGCAAATGAAAGACCATTTCGGGTATAATTCAGCAAACGGGCTGATCGGGAATAACCTGGTCACCGAGCATGTGCACCCTGACATTGAAGGGTACTTTCTCATGGCTGATGCCTTTTATCATGAAATACTAAAATCAAAACTAATAAGCGGCAAGTGTACACCCGTATTAAATGAAGCTTATGAACACTTTAAAAAAAACTGGGGGTATACGGAACTTGACAGTCTTATCGGGGTTTACAGGATAATCAGCCTTAAATCCTCCTGGCCTTTCAGGCCATTGAATACCCCGGGCATAAACAATATGCAAATACTTGAACCTAAATCTCTTGTAAGCTCACTGGCATATATGGTGCTGACATCCCCTGAGATGGATGTTGTTGATGCACATATAAAAATAGGCAGGTATTATAAGGAAAGTAATAATTTCATGAAAGCCTTCAAAGAATACAATTCAATAATAAAATATGATCCCTGTCTGATTGATTATTATGCGGAAGCATCAGGCTGCCTGATCAATCTTAATGATTTTCCGTCTGCCTTGAAGTTAACAGACATATCCCTGAGCCTGAAGGAAACGTTTGACGGATATTTTATGAAGGGAGAGATCTTTTTATTAATGAAAGATTATGATTCAGCCCTCAAATCATTTAACGATGCTTCGGCACTCGCTGATAATCAGCACAGGGGAAAATTGTTATCTTCACAAATTGAAGCTCAATGCTTAAATGGAAGTATCAGCAAAGCAGAAGAATTATTAATTCAATTAAAGAGTATTGATCCCGTCAATCAGAAAATTCCTCAACTGGAAGATTTTCTTCGTGCACAAAATCCCTAAAAATAGTTATTTTTAGGCCCTTAAAATATGCTTATGAAGATTTTAGGTATTTCGGCATTCTACCATGATTCAGCAGCTGCCATCACCGAAAACGGGGTGGTCATTGCCGCAGCACAGGAAGAAAGATTTACCAGAAAGAAACATGATTCATCATTCCCGGTAAATGCCTGCAGGTATTGCCTTGACTATTCAGGATTAAAAATTGATGATTTGGATGCTATAGCTTTCTATGATAAACCTTTTCTCAAATTCGAAAGACTGCTGGAAACTTACTATGCTTTTGTGCCTAAAGGATTATTATCTTTTATCACGGCAATGCCTGTGTGGCTTAAAGAGAAAATATTTCTTAAAAAACTTATTCTTGACGAGTTTAATAAAATTGAGGATTTCGATAAAAAAAAATTAAGGCTCCTTTTTCCTGAGCACCACCTGTCACATGCTGCCAGCGCCTTCTACACATCGTCTTACAATAATTCGGCAATCATTACAATCGACGGTGTGGGTGAATGGGCCACCGCTTCAGTATGTTCAGGTTCCGGCAGCCGTATTGAAATAATAAAAGAACTCAGGTTTCCGCATTCTGTTGGCTTGCTTTATTCCTCATTCACATACTGGCTTGGTTTCCGGGTTAATTCGGGGGAATATAAGCTTATGGGCCTTGCTCCCTATGGAAATCCGGATTCGGAAAGAGTAAAAAGATATATTAAAACAATTAAAGAAGAGCTTGTAAATATTAAAGATGACGGGTCATTATGGTTAAACCAGAAATACTTTAATTATTCAACAGGCCTCAGGATGGTCAATGGCAAAAAGTGGGAAAAACTTTTTGGATTTCCCAGACGTGAAACGGAAGGGCCACTTGAGCAGCATCACTGTGACCTGGCACTGGCAATTCAGAAGGTCTCTGAAGAGATTGTTTTTAATATGGCCAAAGAAGCAAAACGACTCATACAATCCGAAAACCTTTGCATGGCAGGAGGTGTTGCTTTAAACTGCGTAGCAAACGGAAAGCTGCTTCAATCAGGCTTATTCAAAAACATATTTATTCAACCTGCTGCCGGTGATGCGGGTGGATCCGTCGGAGCAGCGCTTGCAACTTTTCATCTGTATTTTGATAAGCAAAGGGATAACAATAAAGAGGCTATGGATCATGCTTACCTGGGACCGGAATTCTCAGATCGTGAGATTGAGCTGGCTTCAAAGAAACTTAAAGCCGCGTATGAGAAATACGAAAATTTCGGTTCTCTTGCAGGCAGGGTCTCAGAGCTTATTGCCGGTGAAAAAGTCATCGGCTGGTTCCAGGGCAGGATGGAATTCGGGCCCCGGGCACTGGGCAACAGGAGTATCCTTGGTGATGCCAGGAACAGGGAATTACAAAAAAAGCTAAATGTCAAGATCAAATACCGCGAAAGCTTCCGCCCTTTTGCCCCTTCTGTTCTCTCAGAAGACACAACCGATTATTTCGAACTTAACGTCGGTTCACCTTTTATGCTGCTTGTTGCCGATGTTAAAAAAGAAAGAAGAAATGAAATTCCTGCAGATTATAATGAACTCCCGTTGCTGGAAAGATTATATTTTGCACGATCCGACATTCCCGCAGTTACACATATTGATTTTTCAGCCCGAATTCAAACAGTACATAAAGAAACCAATCCCCGGTTCTGGGAACTGATAAATGTCTTCAAACAAAAAACGGGCACCGGACTGGTTGTTAACACAAGTTTTAATGTAAGGGGTGAACCGATTGTATGTTCGCCTGAAGATGCCTACCGCTGTTTTATGCGTACTGAAATGGATTTCCTGGTTATGGGAAATTACCTGTATGACAAGAATAACCAGCCGGCATGGCCAAAAAACGAAAGCTGGAAAAAAGAGTTTTCATTAGATTAGAGTATATTTATCCGATAAATCTGAAATATCATTATTTTTACCTGTTGAATAAAAATATAATCTCAATTATTTAATACTATGGAATTTTTAAGGGATTTCTGGCTTTATATGAAAGAGAGAAAGAAATGGTGGCTTCTGCCTACAATAATTATTCTACTTCTGTTGGGTATCCTGATAGTGATCAGCAGCGGAAGTGCTATAGCGCCTTTTATTTATACATTGTTTTAAAGCTATTTAAACGAATATGAATTTTACACGGATGCAAAAGGAGAAGGCAACGGAAACCTGCCTGGTTATTTCAACAGGATTGCTTTTTCTGTATTATATGTTTCAGATAAAACTGTTGCTGGCCGTTGCTTTTTTTATTGGCATCACAGGAATTTTTATTAAGCCCCTGGCCCGCTTAATATCATGGCTTTGGCTTAAACTCGGAGATTTACTGGGGGCCGTAGTGTCGAAGATCATTTTGTCTGTTATATATTTTATCTTTTTATTACCTATAGCTGTATTATACCGGTTAATTAAAAAAGATCCTTTAAAGCTTAAAAAGAATCATAATTCCTTCTGGGTAGCTCGCGATCACAAATATTCGGCAAAAGATATGGAAAATCCCTGGTGAAAGAGACACGTTCCTGATTTTAACTGTTTTACACATTAACCTGTTAAGTCTTATCATGGCTTTCAATTTCTTTTTACAGTTATTAATTTTTGATATATTTATTAAGGGTATTATTTCTCTTATTTGTAATACAAAGTAGGAGAATATATAATGCAGTAATGTAATTTAATTTAATGAATCCCTGCTTTATAATAGATAAATCAATCATTCTGTTTAAATTGACCCCCTGGTATATATGTTATGGTATGGGTTCGTCCTCAAAATAAATTTTAAAAATGAAAATAATAACAGGTATAAGCAATGCAGCAAGCGAAAATGAGATAAAAGCATATGTTGACGCAGGAGTAGATGAATTTTTTCTTGGATATATCCCAAAAGAATGGAGCAACACATATGGATGGGAAATATCCTGTAACCGCCGTGAAATTTCATATTATCATTATACTATTTATAAAGAACTAAGTAATGTAATTAAGATTATTCATAGTCTTAACAAAAAAGTATTTGTTACATTTAACGCACATGAGTATAATAATAAGCAAATTCAATTGCTAATAAAAATAATTAATAGCATTGACAACTTACCCGTTGACGCATACATTATCAGCTCTTTGGCATTGATGCTTATGATTCGAAAAAGTGGCATAAAAACACCTGTAAATATAAGTATTGGAGGGGGGTGCAATACGTTTGAAGCAATAAAGTTCTATGTTGAAAACATTGAAAATATCGGCAGGATTATTTTACCCCGTAAATTAACTATCCGGGAAATTGAAGAACTATCCAGTAAGGCAAATGAAAATAATATACGCCTGGAAGCATTTGGTTTAAGTGACCCCTGTCATTTTAACGATGAATATTGCTTCTCCTGGCACGGAGGCATGCAGCCAAGTCTTTGTCAATCGCCACTATATCAAAATAAACAATTTGCCCCCATAATAGTATCATATAACTGGAAAAAAGAAATTGAAAGCGAGGGTATAAATTCATTATTTCAAAGGCAAAGTAATGTTAATAGAAAAGTCGATGAATTAATAAAGAGATATAATCAAAAATATCCTGATTATATAAAGCAAAAAGAAGATTCTATTGATAAAATGCATTTAATCAATAGAATAGGTAAATGCGGGCTTTGTGCTTTTATAAAGTTCAGGCAGTTTGGCATTGAAGCTGTTAAGCTTCCTCTCAGGGGCCATCATATCGCAGGAAATCTTGAATTAATAAAAGTTACAAGACAGGTAATTAACAAAAAAGATGCAAATATTCAATTTTGCCAGTCATTATTGAAAGCCCCGGGATTTTGTTCCGGTTTAAATTGTTATTACAATTACCCCTATAATAATTAAATTCCTGTAGTTATTATGAAAGATTCCATGTCGCTTTGTATACATATTACCAATACTGAACAATTATTAAATTTAAATGAAACATTGAGAATTATCCCTCCTCCCGGGAATGCTGATATTTTTAAAATGCTTGATCATAATGTAAAAACAAACCAGTTATCTCTAATTAAATTAAGAGATTATTATTATAAAAAATACAGGAAAGAATACTTATCGAATATCGAAAGAATATATTTTGGCAATGAAACCTGTGAATATTTGATACCGGACTTAGAGGAAGTCAAAAAAGCATATTCTTTTAGTATTAATGAATATGAATTCACCCTTATAACGCCTTATGTCGGGCAATTTGGAATTAATAAACTGATCCCAATTTTCGAATTTCTAAATACACGGGATAATGTTGACATTGAAGTAGTAGTAAATGATTTTGGCATTTTACATTTGCTGAACGAAAAATATATCAATTTAATCCCGACCCTTGGCAGATTATTAATAAAAACTAAACGGGACCCCCGGTTCTCAATCAGTGGATATACCGCAGTGGCTGACAATATTAAAAGCCTTAAAAGGATAATTAAGAATCAAAGACAAATTATCCGGGATAATAGCCTGTCCGTCAATTTATATCAAAAGTTTTTAAAAGATAAGGGTATAATGCGTATAGGTATTGATGCTGTCCCTCAAAATATTAAATTCTCAGGTAAGAAGAAAACATTCGGTTTCCCTGTTGATTTATACTGGCCCTGGACTTATATAACAAGTAACAGGAATTGCAGTATAGCTGCTTATACCCAACTTGGAAAATCATTTCATCCAACGGAAGAAAACTGTTTCAAACAATGCAGATTATATGAATTTACTTTTTCATCAGACAAAGAAATGCTGACTACTGTACAAAGAGGCAATGCTGTTTGGATGAGCACTGAATCTTTAAGTAATGACTATTTTAACAAGGGATTTGACAGGTTAATATATCAGCCATATATTCCAATATAATACATACCTGTTATGTTAATCTCTCCGTTTTTTTAAGGGTATTAGCACCGGTAATTGTATTAATGATTAGATACATAATTTTATTTTTCAGGCTTCGGTAAATATAATTGAAAACATTATAATTAATACATTATTTTTTATAATAAATCTCATTTAATACCTCAAAAACAGGTTATTACATATACAAATAAATAAATGAAATCAAAGATAGTTTTCGGAATAAATCTTAGTCATGATACATCATGCGCAGCTGTGGTTGATGGTGTAGTAAAAGTAGCTATTGAAGAAGAAAGGTTGAATAGAATAAAGCACTGCAATGGAAAAACGCCTTTCGGGAAAATAATACCGTTTTTGTCAATTAACTATTGCTGTCATGCTTTAGGTATTGAGCCAAAAGATGTTGACCTGTGGGTTACAAATGCTTGCTTCCCAGGAGCGGTTTACATTCTCCGTTCCCAGTTGCTGGGAATACCGGATTCAAAGATTATTGAAGTTGAAAATCCGGGTCATCATCTGGCTCATGCTTATTCAGCTTTTTACGCATCTCCGTATGAAGATTCTGCTGTTCTGGTATACGATGTTAATGGAAGCATTCATAACAATCAAAAAGAAAATTATTCAATATATCATGGTAAGGGTAACTCTTTGAATACTGTAAAAGCAGATTTTTTAAATCCTGGTGAAATAAGTATTGCAGAACTATATGTTCTTTATGCCGCTATTTTGCAATTAAGCCCCAAAAAAGATGGTGATTATGGTGATGACGATTCACTTCGCAGCGGGGGCAAGCTAATGGGTTATGCCGCTCAATATTATAACACAGAATTACATAATAACAATGTGACCCTTATGCAAAAACTATTGGGCAAAAAGGAAGAAAAAATAAGATATACTGGCCTTCCTGATATCCTTGAAGAAGAAGATCATCATTATGTAGTAAAAATTAAAAATCTGATCAATTATCTGAATAAAGCAGGAAAAATAGAAGGTATTGACCGGAAAATCAATTTCGATGCAATGTTTGGCTTTGGCATTAAAAATGAAGTAAAATGGAATTATCGAAAAACCTCACTTAAAGATTTCGAAAATATTTTGTTTGGGTATGAAGCACAATTGTTTCTTGAGGAAGTAATTTTGAAGCTTGCAAATCTAACATATGATCTTACAAAATCTAAAAATCTGTGTGCAGCCGGCGGAACAATGTTAAACGTTGTTGCCTGCAACCGTATTCTGAAGGAAACACCTTTCGAAAGGTTATTTGTTCAACCGGGGGCAACTGATGGCGGGAATGCGATTGGTACTGCATTTTACGGTTATTATAAATATTTTGGGTTAAACGGCAGATATTATCTGAAAAACACATACACAACATTTTTGGGTGATTATCATACATCTGATGAGGTTGAAGAAGCAATAAACAAGAGCTGGGTTTATCCGTTTACTCATAAAAAGATTATTGACGAGCAGGAGCAAATTAAATTGCTGGTAGATTATTTAATAAATAATAAAGTTGTCAGTATTTACAAAGGCCGCTCGGAATTCGGGCCAAGAGCTTTAGGGAACAGAAGTTTCCTTGCCTCTCCTCATAAAGCGTCCATGCTGAATTATATGAACGAAATAAAAGAAAGGGAATGGTACAGGCCGGTAGCTCCAATTATACCGGAAGAAGAATTGCATGATTACTTTGATTCTCCCTTTAATATATCACCTTTTATGACAATAAATGCTCATTGCCTGGATAATACAAAAAAACTTGCCCCAGCCATTTGTCATATAGATAATTCGGCCAGGGTACAGACTGTTTCAATGGAATATCACCCATTCTTATATAAATTATTAAAAACATTCAAGGAAAAATCCGGTCTGCCTCCAATATTAATAAATACCTCATTTAATGTTGGAGAGCCGATTGTTGAAACTCCTGCCTCAGCAATAAATACTTTCCTGGCAACTAATCAGATGGTCAAAGCCTTATTACTGGAGGATTATCTTTTGGAGGTTGATGATACCGAAGAATTAACATAACACCATTCGATGTATTTTCAATGACAGTATACTGCCCTTAATTTCAATTCTCCGGAAATAATAAACAATAAAAAAGGGGGGACATTTCCCCCCTTTCCATTTACAATTCACGAAAACAAATAATAATATTACCTAACAATAAATCTTTTCAATACTGAATTGCCATTGTCATCTGAAATTTTAGCTATATATAATGCCCCTGAATTCAAGTCTGTGGCATCAATAATAACAGAATTTGCATCAATATTCACTGTTTTAACTGTTTGTCCTAATACATTAATAATTTCTATTGTTGTGTAGTTTATAACATTGTCGAAATTTACACTTTCAACAGCCGGGTTAGGATAAACTACAACTGAAGCGTCGGTTATATTATTTACGCCATTAATACCTGCTGTATTTTCCAGTATAATCCTCCCAAAGTATCTTGTATCCAGCCATTCATTACCAACACCTGTGTTATTTGCCCAGTCTTTAATGATGTCCCTGTTACCTGAACTTGGAGTACCGTCGTCAGCATCACCAACCGATACTTCGAAACCCATTACTATCTGTACATAGGCATTTAAATCATCCGGTAAAATAGCTTTCCAGGGTATTCTGGCTTCAACACTCCAACCTGTTGGAAGGTTTGCTGTTGTAAAAAGAGTTCCTTCTCTTTTCGATTCGGCTTTGCTATCCCAAACACCATGTGCGTCACCAAATGGCGCTGTTTCATCTACTCTTCCCCTGTTAAATCTTAGCTGAATTGCATCAGTTCCATAGTTATTATTGCCTTCAATAGGAATAGTATCAATATCAGGATTCCAGAAAAGTTCTGCACAATCGAAAGTATGAGTATTTCCTGTTGAATCCGGGGGAAGTGAAAAATCAACATCATCAGTAATGCTGACAAATAAGTAAAAATAGCTTCCATCCCAACAGGCTTTATACTCGGCACTTAAATCTTCAGCAGTGGAGCCTTCGCCGGCTTCATAGTTTTCCAGAATCTGGGCATCACTATATACACCAAGATCAGCAAGTCCGTCAATTGTTGGTGTCGATGCCGTAGATGGACATGTGAACATGTTCGTAGTAAATACCTGATCTGCTTTGTCTTGCCCAAAGCAATTAACGCTTAATACGAATACCACCGCGGTAAACGCATAAACAATTTTCAGTAATTGTTTTTTCATAATTGATAAATTTAAAATTAGTACTAGTAAGTAAATAGTTAATGTATAAAAAGTAAAAATTAATAATTTATTAATAATTTGGATTTTGACGTATTAATCCTCCTGACAAATCTATCTCCTGTTGATGGATCGGGAACACTTCATTTTTCCCATTAGTGAAATTTTCACCAAATTGTTGCTGCACCTGTCCCCCTGTTCTTGGATTAGTACCATTAACAGGAACCGCATTTTTTAATACTGTTTCTGCCTGTTTGGTTCTGACCAGATCAAACCACCTGTGTCCCTCAAATGCCAATTCAACCCTTCTTTCTGCCCAAACATCCTGAACTGTAACAGAAGTCAGATTTTCAGGGTAACCTGTATTTCCCATGTTTCTTGATCTTGTTCTAACCATGTTAATCCATGTTAAAGCTTTTGATTCCTGCTGTTCATGAATAGCAGCTTCTGCTGCAAGCAAAAGCAGATCAGCATATCTCATATATTTGTAATTATTAGGATGATCATTTAATGCAGTTCTTGAATTTACAACATCAGGATCAACCCAGTATTTCCAGTTATGCCTGCCTGTAGGACTTGCAAACCATCCATCAATGGGCACGCTGTCAACACCTATAGTTCCACCGATAAATATGGAAACCAAAGTACAATCTTCAATAACTGTCAGTTCATATCGGGGATCAACTATTTCATTTGTTTGCGGGTCTTTTTCAAAAGCTGTATTAACAAAATAATCAGTAGGATTAATAAATCCCCAGCCATGCGCTGCACGTGTAACTCCGCTCTGATTGAAATATTGCCGTGGATTATAGTATTGAACCATCAGGTTTCCCTCACCTCCTTCAGGATAAGTATTACCTGCCTGGTGAAAGGCTCCATGCTGAATCTCAAATATTGATCCTCCGCTGTTATCGCCTTCCGGTGCAAATATCCACCTGTATGCCGGTATTTCCACTTCTATTCTCTCCCCGCTTGGCATTGTCCTTAGCACTGTGTACGAATCTTCATGTCCTTCTCCTCCTTCAAGCCAATATTCTCCTGAATTAATGACCATTTCAGCATTTGCTAAAGCTTCCGCCCATTTTTCCTGGTATATATAAACCTTTGCCAGCAGAGCTAATGCTGCACCTTTTGTTGCCCTGCCTGCATCTTCATCAAGATACTCACTTTTTTCAGGTAGAAGTGTGGCAGCATCCTGCAGATCTTTCTCGATCTGTTCATATGTAACCTCCATTGCCGGCCTTTCCTGTCTGTATTCAGAAGGCTGGAGAGGCATATCAAATGTAGGCACACCTAAAAGCTGGTCATTAAAATCGCTTTGAAGTTGCGGCATACCACCATACATAACCTGAAGTTTGAAATAATATAATGCCCTTAAAAATTTGGCTTCGCCAACTATTCTATTTCTCAGGGTCTCATCAAATTCTTTAATTGAACTCCCTTCCAGTTTTGAAGTTATCATATTGCATCTGTAGATCCCACGGTAAAGAGCTCTCCAATATGTAAGGCAATACTGATTACTTGAATTCGTTACAAATCTGCTCATGTTCTGCATCGGTGGTTGATCCTGATGACCGGGTTCACCTCCTGCTGTTGCATCCCCCGAGCATACATCTCCGATAAACTCTACGCGCTGTACCTGTTCTCCCAGTTGCATTATATCATAAGCAGCATTAATTGCCTGTAATGCACCTTCTTCGCTCTCATAAAAACTTGCATCGGTTGGTACTAATGGGCGGACATCAAGAAAATCTTCATCATTGCAGCTAATTAGAATTGTTATAAGTATACCTAGTGTTGGAATTATTTTTTTCATGACTTTAATTTTTACAATATTACTATTACTTAAAATGAAAGATTTATCCCTGTCAGAAAAGTTCTCGCAACCGGATAAAATCCACGGTCTATGCCGATATCAAGATTCCCTGCCCCCTGTTTGGCCCCGGTCTGTGTGGCCCCTATTCCTATTTCAGGATCAAAGCCATCATAGCTTGTAATAGTCAATAAATTTTGCGCTCCTATATATACTCTAAAACGTTCAATCCCGGATTTATTAAATACATTTCGAAGATTATAACCTATCTGTACGTTTTTGATCCTAAAATATGATCCGTCTTTTATATAATGATCTGAAAATCTTAAATTATCGTTTGCCGCGTATGGATCCAATCGTGGTATATCTGTATTGTCTCCTTCCTGTTGCCAGTAGTTCAGCATTTTATCTGACACATTAAACCTCATGTCAGGTGTTTCAAGGAGCAAGAGTACTGCCTGGCATATATCATTACCATATACTCCCTGCCCGAAAACAGACAAATCAAAATTCTTATAATTCAACTCTAAACGAAGGCCATATGTAAAGTCGGGATGAGGGCTGCCAATGAGTGTTCTGTCAGCATCGGTAACTTCACCATCCGGTATGCCGTCAGGGCCTGTAATGTCCTTGAATTTGTAATCTCCCGCACGCGTGAACGGAGTATCATAAAACCCGTCAGGGGCTGCCGCATTTAACTCATCGACTTCATCCTGATTTTGAAATATTTTCTCTACCACGTAGCCATAAAAACCTGCAATAGGGTAGCCTACTTCAGTTCTGCTAAGGGTCCCTTTTGCCAAAAATGCAGCTGAAGAAATTGGAATTCCTCCTTCGCCTAAATATGTAACCTCATTATTAAGAAATGCTATATTACCTCCTATATTATAACTAAAGTCACCAATCACTTTTTTATGAATTATATTAAGCTCAAATCCTTTATTAAGAACTTCTCCGGCATTTATTGTCGGGTTTTGCTGAACACCAACAACCATCGGTATGGGAACTTCGACCAGCATATCCTTGGTATTTTTAATATAATAATCAGCAGTAAGTGATAACTGATTTTTAAATAAATTGATATCTAATCCTATATTAGTCTGGGCAGCTTCCTCCCAGTGAATTTCTTCATTTGCAACTGATAATGGGGCTGATCCCGGTACAATCGCTTCTTCTTTCCCCGTTGTATAATCGAATCCTGATACTAATGTCAGATAATATTCATAATTACCAATTTCCTGATTACCAAGCTGGCCCCATCCGACACGAAGTTTTAAGAAATTAATAAACGGAATATCATCCATGAAATTTTCTTCTGAAATTTTCCATCCGCCGGCAAATGCCGGGTACACTCCCCACCTTTTATCGGGCCCGAATTTGCTTGAACCGTCACGTCTTAAGGAAGCAGTAAAATCATATTTACCGTCAAATGAGTAAATCACCCTGCCAAGGTATGAAACCAGGGTTGCATCATATGGTTCCCATCTATCAAGATATGAACTGTTATCTACATCCGTTACAGTATTATTAACCGGATTTTCTGCATTAGCCAGTCTTCTAAGCTCTTTACTTTCCGGCACTCCTGATGCAGTAGAGGATTGATATCTGTAAATATTTTTTTGTCTTGAATACCCCCCCAGCAAAGTAATGTCATGTTTATTAAGTTTTTTTGATATTGTAATATTATTTTCAAATATCCATGAATCCCAATTTTCATCTCTTACCCGAAAAATGGAAGTTGGCGCCTGATCGGCAGGAGCAACAAAATATTCAGGAATATACTCCTCAATATTAACATCTGTAACATCAAAGCCAAAGCTTGCGTGATATTTCACCCAATCAAACGGTTGAATATCTGCATAAAGATTACCCATTAATTTTTTATTCCCGGTTACATAACTATTTCGTTCAACATAACCAACGGGGTTGAATGTGTTGTTTCGATCCGGATCATACCAGTTTCCTGTAGTATCATACACAGGTGATGCAGGATCAGCAGTCATGGCATTAATTATCGGCGATTTATATTCATCTTTTTCTTCCCTGTAACTATTTTGTATTGAGTAGGAATACAATAAGTTCTCCCCAATTAATAACCATGGTTTAACTTTGTTATCCGTATTTACTCTTGCGGTATATCTTTTATAATCCGTGCCATTCAGGATCCCTTCCTGATCATAGTAACTTCCAATAATTGCATATCTGGAATTTTCAGTCCCGCCGAGAAATGAAAGTTGATAATTCTCAATATATGCAGATGAAAATATTTCATCCTGCCAGTCAACGTTATATTCCGGTATTGTATCTTCAAAAGGATATCCTGCAGCATTCCTGAGCCTTATATATTCCTCAGCACTTGCTACATCATATTTCTTAGCAAGATTTTGTACTCCTGTATAAGCATCAAATGATATTTTTCCTTTTCCGTTCACACCTTTTTTTGTAGTTATGAGAACAACACCGTTAGCAGCCCGTGAGCCATAAATTGCCGCAGCAGAAGCATCTTTTAATATCTCCATTGATTCGATATCACCGGGATTCATTGCCCCTATTGCATCTGCGCTAACAGGTACACCGTCTACTACAAAAAAAGGGTCAGGATTCGTAGTTGTTCCTGTCCCCCTGATTCTAACATTTACACCACCACCCGGTGTCCCTGAATTTGTAGTAATTGTAACACCTGCCGTTCTCCCCTGCAAAGCCTGATCAATACCTGAACCAACTGATTCAATTAATTCATCAGCTCTTACTGATGCGACTGCCCCTGTTAAATCGCTTTTTTTTAAAGTTCCATATCCAATTACATATACTTCATTTAGACTTAAAATATCAGGTATTAACATAATATCTAAGGTTTGAGATTGTCTTACAACCTTCTCCTCAGTAACATATCCAATATACGAATAAGAAATAGTGGCATTTGTATGTACTGTAATAGTATATTGTCCGTTTGCATCAGTAGTTGTGCCATTTATTGTGCCTTTTTCTATTATAGTTACTCCTGGTAGTCCTGTTAAGTTTGCGCCATCTACAACTTTCCCATTTACTGTGATAATAGAATCCTGCTTTATTGATTTAGTATTAATTAAGACTATCTGCTTCCCTTTTATTATATATTCAATATTAGTGTCCTGAAATATTTCATTTAATGCTTCAGCAACATCTAATTCCACACCTTGAATACTTACAATTCTGGAAACATCTAAATCTTTATTATTATATAGGAAAGTTATCTCGCTTTGTGTCTCAATTTCTCTCAGAACCTCTTTGATTGTTACATTTGTTAAATCCAGTTGAATCTTTGAATCCTGAGAAAAAATATTTGCATTTATATTTATCATGCAAACTGCAAATAATACTAAAGAAAACCTCATGACTAAGAACAATTTGTTAATGAATAATTTTTCTTTATTATATTTTAGAAATAATACATCTTTTTTCATACTTTTGTTTTGTATTAGTAAGTGAATGACTTCTAATATTCCCAATTGAATCTTGCATCATTGGGAATTTAGGCTAAATTGTATGAGGTATTTTTGCCTTACACATTTAGTAAGATGTGCAGGGAGGTATTTAAAGCCTCCCTGTATTTTTTTATGTGTACCCGGAAGTTTTATAATATATTAATTTTCTCATGGGTAATTAAAATTTTTAAGGTTAATAACTGGTTTTGTTCAT
>CAZBUF010000094.1:0-2364 GCA_964495025.1 uncultured Bacteroidales bacterium
CACCACCATATCCCCCACAGATTGTTACCTGGGAAATGACTTTGTCACTATTAGCCCCGGCGCTACCAGTACCAGGTCTTTTATGGTTAACCTTGACACCATAGGATGTGTAACTACGGGAACATTTTATGTTGGTGTTTATTTCGTTGATGAGAACGATGGGTGGTATTATTTGCCGCAATTATTAATTAATCCTTCATCCAGTTATCCGGATTTATTTCTTACAGGAGGGAATTTCAGTCCAAACCCTGTATATGATAACGGGAACCTGCTTATTAACGCTCACATATCTAATATTGGTACTGCCCCTGCAACAAACTCTGAAATAGAGTTTTATCTTTCATCAAATATAATTATCGATCAGGCAGATTGTTACCTGGGAAATGAATATATTTCATTAAATGCCGGGGCATCAGGATCCATATCGATATCTGCTGATTTGAGCAACATTGGTTGTGTAAGTCCGGGTACATATTATACCGGCGTTTATTTTGTTGATAATGACCAGGGTGAAAATTTCGTTACACCTTTAGTTATTAGTTCTTCCTCCGGCATCACGGGCTTAAGTCTTTTGGGTGGTAACTGTACCCCTAATCCTGTTAATGAAAACAAGACTTTATCCATTAACTCTCTGGTTACATATACAGGCCCGGGAACAGTCACTGATTCTGAGATGCAGTATTTTCTGTCGGATGATTTTTCAATAACTACTGACGACTGCTATCTTGGAAGTGAAAATGTTACTATTGACTCCGGGCAAATCTCAGTTAGCTCATTTACTGTTGATTTAAGTACTATTGGCTGCATTATTCCCGGCACATATTATGCTGGCGTATATTTCACGGATTATTCTGCCGGATGGAATATTATAACTCCTGTAGTAATTAATGCTTCGGGAGCAACATCTGTTATTAATGTTGAATCTGAAATGCAGGTGAGCATTTATCCAAATCCGGTGAAGAATATATTGTTCATAAGATCGCTTATGAATATTGAGATTGATCTTACTGTAACAATATTTAATAACCTTGGTGATATTGTTTATCTGAATACTTTGGAAAATATTGAATCAGGAGATGAGAAAAAGCTTGATATATCAGATCTGAAAGAAGGGTTATATTTTCTGCAGGTCCGCAATGACCGTATAATCATAATGGAAAAACTTATAAAGAATTAAGGAACGATTAAAGAGGGAGAAGGGTGCAACAACATCTTTCGGGGGTACTGCCCAATCCTCTCCTGAGGACTCTGCCTCCCTCTCTCAGGAGGCTGTCCCCCTTCTTCATACAGGTAAAGTAAAATAAAAGGTGCTTCCCTTTCTTTCTTCGCTCTCAAACCACAGTCTGCCGTTATTTTTTTCAGCGAATTCCTTGCATAGGTCCAATCCTACGCCTGTGCCCTTTTCATTTTTCGTGCCCCTTGTTGTTATTATTTTGTTCTTATCAAACAGCACTTCCTTAGTAGCTTCAGAAATGCCCGTACCAAAATCCTGAATATATATTTCCGCCATGCCGTCTTTGGTTTGGCTGGAAATATTTATCGTACCATTCTCAAAAGAAAATTTTATCGCATTATTCAGCAGGTTCCTGAGAATAGTTTCAGTCATATCTTTATCGGCAAATATCTTAATATCATTCCCGGAATTGTATTCAATTTTGATATTTTTCCTTTCCGAACTTTGTTTAAACAGTTTAATAGTGGAGATTATTGAATCGCCCAGCATAAAATGCACAGGAGTACATTTAAGATTTCCCATTTCATTACGTGACCATTGCAGGAGATTTTGCAGAAGGTTATAAGTCTCATCTGTAAAATCCTTTATCTCCCTGAAGCACTCAATTATCTTGTCCTTTGTAAGCATGTCATAATCGAATAATAAAAGCTCCAGCAGTGATTTCAAGTCAGCAAGCGGATGCCTTAAATCGTGTGCCAGTATTGAAAAAAGCCTGTCTTTGGCAGCGTTGGCTGATTTCAGCTCATTCGCCGTTTCTTTCAGCATCTTGCGCGCATTTTCAAGCTCCATATGTGTTTTAACCCTGACAAGGAGTTCTTCTTTCTTGAAAGGTTTGGTAATATAGTCAATACCGCCGTTCCTGAATCCTTCGATAATATCTTCCGTCTCGCTTTTGGCCGTTAGAAATATTACAGGTATATTTTTCAGTTCTTTCTTTGATTTTAAGTTCATACAAGCTTCAAATCCATCAACTCCGGGCATCATAACATCCATAAGGATCAGGCCGGGCAAGATCTTCTCAGCCAGCTTTATTGCCTGCAGTCAGTCCTGAGCTACCGCGATCTTATATCCTTCATCATGCAGAATATTACCCAGAACCTGCAGATTCTTTTTATTATCATCAACAATAA
>CAZBUF010000095.1:0-9380 GCA_964495025.1 uncultured Bacteroidales bacterium
CCAACCGATTGAACTGCATCTATTAACATATGTACCTTAAGGCCTCCTTTTTTCTTCCCGTCACCCTTAGGATTACGTCCAACTCCTTTTAATACATCACTAAACAAACGAATGGTGGTTGAATCTATTAAAAGAACCTCTTTAAAGGTCAATCCAAACGTTCGGCTGTCCGATAAAAATGAATGATATTTTTTAACCAGACTGAAATATAAATCTTCAAAGAAACTGCTGCTCCGGTTGCGTAAACCATCGCAAGCGGTACTTTTCGCCGGCGCTTTTTCCAATCCTAAATGATTAAGCTTGCCTCCCATAGCCCTTAATCCTTCGCATATCTCGGTCATTGAATCGCATCGGCTAAGAATGCCGAAAAGCATCGTAATCAGGTGTGTCCTGGTCTTGAATGCTTTGTAGTAATAATCGCTGTTGTGCTTCTTTATTAATCCTCTTATGTTAACTGCGTCTGTCAAATTTATTATTTGTTTGAAAATCGGCTGTCCGACAAATTTTATTTCCGTATTTTTACTCATGTTGTATATTGTTTGGCAAAAAACAAAAGTACAACATGAAGGGGAAACCTCAGGGGAGTACCCTTCTTTTTAATATTTTAGTCGGACAGTAGTGATAAAAATTAAAAAATGTACAGTGCACAATAACTAAGGCTTCGTGTGGCTGAAAGCCAAACATGAAGCCAATGTTGCACGAAATCCCATTGTTATCAGTACTATGGAAATTAAATAAGGTTATAAGGTTTTATTTTAACTATTAAGCATATTTTAATACTTGCCTCCATGGCAAACCTTCCAGGGGAGGCCCCCGTTTTGGTTTTATGATTTCTATGCGTGTAAATACAAGGATCAACCCGAGGCATGGAACATGCGAATGGTGCTTGGGATTTCCACGGTACTGGGCGTAATTGGGGTAATCTCTGCCTTTGGCTTATTTTATTTGGGTGAGCGTGTTTTTCATTTCGACCGCGAACACATCCAAACATTAATGTATTTGAAACTCTCTGTTGCAGGTCATCTTACAATATTCCTCACGCGCACACGTGGCCCGTTCTGGTCTATACGTCCAGCCAAGATTTTATGGATAGCTGTTTTGGGTACGCAAATTATAGCAACATTAATAGCAGTTTATGGATTTTTCATGACACCACTTGGCTGGGGTTGGGCAATGTTCGTTTGGGGTTATGCATTAGTGGGGTTTCTTTTTAATGACAGGATTAAACTTCTGGCATATAAGATATTTGATCCTGTAAAAACAAAGCTTTAATATTGTAGACTTATATCGTCAGCAGTAAAACACTTTCCTTATGGAAGATATATTATCAATAGGGCAAAAAGCAAGTCTCCTGTCTGCCATGCAACGTGTCGAAAAAAAACTTATATGAATTGCCGGATGAACTCAGTCATAAATTCCATAGTCTGCGACAAAGCTCAATTGATGAAGAATTATTTGATGTTGTGTCAGGTTTTGTGTTTAAGCTTCTCCTTTGATTACCTTAGAAAGTGATTTAGAAGATATTGACGAGGATGAATTAATTTCCGCGTAACTACCTTTTCTGCAATTATAAATTTTGTTTATTCCAATAAAACAGGAATAAAATTAGAATTTTCATATCCTTTTTGTACTTTTGTTCGCATAGAAACCAAATTTCTTTTTTTAAATTGTTGACATAATATTATCGCTTACTAACAAACTCAGAGAGGGAAAGCTTATCTGGTTTTTTATATTCTCCAGGCGATAAAGTGTATGACGATTCAGGAAAAATGAATAAAAAGTTCCTTTTTCAGGATACAGAAATTCAAAAATAATAAACATTATATGATTTACAACAACGTACAAAAAGAGATTGCGAATAAGATTGATGAAGAACCGAAGTTGTCGAATTGGAAAGACTGGAAATGGCAAATAAAACATTCCATAAGATCACTTGAAAAGTTTGAGTATTTAACAGGCATAAAATTCGATGATAAAGAAAAGGCTGATTTACAAAAGACTTTTGAAAAATTTCCTTTATCCATAACTCCTTATTATTTATCTGTAATAAATAAATCTAATTATAGGAATGACCCTGTTTTTAAGCAGGCATTTGGTGGGATTGAAGAGTTAACTACCCTTAAATCAGAATATGCTGACCCACTAGCAGAAGACAAGGATAGTCCTGTCGAAGGAATTATTCATCGATACCCGGATAGAGTATTGTTTCATGTAAGCAATATTTGCTCAATGTATTGCAGACATTGCACCCGAAAGCGAAAAGTCGGTGATGTGGATTTTGTACCTTCAAAAGGTCAATTGTCAGCTGGAATCGAATATATAAGAAACACTCCGCAGGTGAGAGATGTCCTGCTATCAGGAGGTGACCCTTTTATGCTTTCCGATGATAAAATTGACTGGCTATTATCTGAAATAAGTCAAATCCCTCATGTTGAAATTATTCGTATAGGAACAAGAATGCCTGTGGTGCTTCCTTATAGGATTACAGACAACCTTGTTTCTGTTCTAAAAAAGTATCAGCCTCTTTGGATAAACACACATTTTAACCACCCGAATGAAATAACGGCATCATCAAAGGAAGCTTTGGCTAAACTTGCAGATGGCGGTTTTCCATTAGGGAATCAGTCTGTTCTATTGGCAGATGTGAACGATTGCCCCCGAATAATGAAATCGTTAGTACACAAACTGGTTCAAAATAGAGTACGCCCATATTACTTGTATCAATGTGATTTGTCTGAAGGTTTATCGCATTTTAGAACGCCTATCGGGAAGGGTATTGAGATTATGGAAAGCTTAATCGGACACACTAGTGGATTTGCCCGTCCAATATACGTTATTGATGCACCTGGTGGCGGTGGGAAAATTCCGGTTATGCCAAATTACATCATTTCCTGGTCAACCAACAAAGTTGTATTACGGAACTATGAGGGTGTTATTACAACGTATAAAGAACCAGACAGCTATGAACCTAAAATATGTGATAGAAACTGTGATAACTGCAATCTGGAATTGAATTTGAATGAAATTGATGAGAGCGAAGCTATTGGAATAGAAAAGCTTCTATCAGACTCTTGCGACACAATTTCTTTAATACCGGAGGATAATGAAAGGGTACAAAGAAGGGATGATAATGCGTGATGCAGTTGAAGTTATTGGAAATGGTTCTTTAATTCAGCATGGGAAACATAACGACAGGGTGTATTTAATGAAGTTAGATGAGCGAGATGTTGAATTTGTTCTCAGTGAAATCCGGGCAGTAGCAGACAAGAATGGTTACTCAAAGATATTTTGCAAAGTACCCAAACATGTTGCACCGGTGTTTTTTGCTGAAGGATATGTTCTGGAAGCATATATACCGAAATTCTATAATAAGGAATATGATGTATTTTTTGTCTCTAAATTTCTTAACTCAGACAGGCTTTTAAATATTGAAAATGAGCAGTTCACAAGTTTACATCAGCTTTTATTAAATAAACCTGAAAAAAAGGAAGGTTTAAACAATAATACTTCTGAATACAAAGTCAAAAGATTAAATACCTCAGATGTTGAGCAAATTACAGAAATTTATAGAGAGGTATTTGAGACTTATCCTTTCCCCATTCATAATCCGGAATATATTCGAAAAACTATGGATGAAAATATCCAATATTATGGGGCTGAAAAAAAAGGCAAACTTGCGGCTCTTGCATCTTGTGAAATTGATTTTACAGAAAAAAATGCTGAGATGACTGATTTCGCTACACATTTTGCCCACACCGGAAATAACTTGTCAGGTTTATTATTAAACGCTATGGAACAAGAAATGAAAAGACAGGGGATAAACACTTTATATACCATAGCGAGATTAAATTCCATACCTATGAATAAGACTTTTCTACGTGCTGACTATCAATATTCAGGTACACTTATTAAAAATACCAACATAGCAGGAAGAATTGAAAGTATGAATGTTTTTTATAAACATATTTAATTTAACGGTACCTTATTAATAACAGGAGGTAAGACAATGAGAATAACAATTGCTTATAATCTGCGCACGGATGATACAGAAGCTACAGCTGAACTTTTAACTGAAGCTGATATTAGTAAGATATACGAAGCTATTAGCAGCCTGCAGCACACAGTTACAGTAATTGAGGTCTCCGGTAAACCAAACGCAGTAATTGAGCGCCTTATTGAAAGCGAGCCTGACCTTATTTTTAATTTAGCAGAAGGAACAATAGGGAGTTCAAGGGAAGCTTTTTATCCTGGCTTGTATGAGCAAATGGGTATTCCGTTTACGGGTGGAAATGCATCTCTTCTTCATATCAATCTCGATAAACATCTCGCTAAAACTATGTTGTCCTCCCATGGAATTAGTGTTCCAGGAGGAGTTTTAATAACCGAGAAAGAGCGAGATTTGCCTGAAGATTTACAATATCCTTTGATGATTAAGCCAAATTCAGAGGGATCGAGCAAAGGAATTACACAAGATTCTGTTGTTGAAACAAGAGATCAAGCCCTGGAAAGAATAAATCGTCTTCTGGGCCATTATCCTGCTGGCCTTGTTGTTGAAGAATATATTGGAGGCCGTGAGCTTAGCGTTCCCTTCCTTGAAAGTTTTCCGGGAAAATTACTGGACATTGTTGAACATACTTTTGATCTAAGCAAAACCGGAGGTAGATACAATATTTACGATTATGATATGAAACAGGGCGGGGAAGCTGCAAAATCTGTAAAAGTTATTTGTCCTGCAATTATAAATTCAGATGAAGAAAAAGCTGTTACAAAAATGGCTCGTGAGGTTTTTGATATCATGTCTTGTCCCGATGTTGGAAGGGTAGATATTCGATTACATACAAACGGGAAACCTTATTTTATTGAACTTAATCCATTACCAAGTCTTCATCCGAATGCTTCTCTTATGACCGCGGCCAAATCGCGTGGCCTTGAATTTCGCGATGCTTTGCGGTTAATTATTCGTTCAGCTGCACACCGTTATGGTCTTGCAATAAGACCTGCAAAGCAGACAAAAAAAGATGATTTTACATCTGAAATTCCTCGTCCTAATGCACGGGATATTGGAATTCAGATTGGACGGATGCGTCCCGGAATTAATAATGCAATTACAGATGTTAAAGGTGTTCGTGTTGGCCATTTTTCACGAATAGAAGATAATGTTCAAGTTCCCGGTAGTACAGAAACATGCAATATACGAACCGGTGTTACAGCAATTATGCCTGCCGGACAAACTTATGCAAATCGGATAGCAGCAGGTGGCTTTATATTAAATGGTGTTGGAGAAATGGCTGGCTTAACTCAGGTTATTGAGACAGGTTGGCTGGAAACACCCATACTTTTAACGAACTCACATTCGGTTGGACGGGTTCATGCTGGTGTGGTTAACCATATGATTAAAAAGTATCCACAACTTGGTACCGAAACCGATGTAGTTTTACCGGTAGTTGGAGAAGCAGACGATTCTTTTTTAAATGATATAAGAGTGGGAACATGTTCGGGGCAGGATGCTATTAAGGCTATTGAAGCAGCATCATCCGGTCCGGTAAAACAAGGCTCCATTGGGGCTGGAACCGGCATGACAAGCTTTGATTTTGCAGGAGGAATTGGAACATCTTCCCGTATTTTAACTATTTCTGAAGGTTATACATTTACTGTGGGAGTGCTCGTTCTTTCCAATTTTGGTAAAATGCATAATCTCACTATAGATGGTGGTGTAATTGGGAGATCACTGGATAAGGAATTCGATCAGGCCGGACGCCGGGAAATATCAGAAGGATCAATCATTGTTGTGGTGGCAACGGATATTCCTCTTATAAATAGTCAGCTAAATCGGGTGGCAAAACGAGCTGCTCTTGGCCTTGGACGCACTGGTTCTTATGCAGCTTCAACCAGCGGTGAAATAATTATTGCTTTTAGTACGGGAAATCGGAAACCCCGGGTTAATACCTCCCGAAGCAATTTTATTAATTTAAAATGTATTTCGGATAATGCTATAAATACGGTTTACGAAGCTGTAATTGAAGCAACCGAAGAGGCAGTGATAAATGCCATATTTTGTTCTAATGGAATGAATGGACGTGAACAACGCTGGTGTCCCTCAATTCCACATCAACGTGTTATAGAGTTATTAAATAAAGGAAAATTAAATAATGAAAGTAATTGAGAAATATAACGATAGTTTGCACAATCCCTATTGGAAATATCAACTTGGGCCGGAAGCTTATGAAGTGAAGGATACACCTCTTCGTGTTGAATCCATAAAAAAAGCCCTTCGTTCAGATGAACGATTCGATTTCCAGGTTGCAAAACAATTTCCGGAACGTTTAATTTCACGCTTGCATCCTTACCACGATTATATCCGTAATACGGGATTAAGTTTAAAAAATGATGAGGAGGAGTTTTATCCGGATCTTTTTCCTGGTGAAGGTGCAAATCTTTTTAAAAAGATCGATTCACCTTTATGGGGTGGAATATGGTGTACAGATGCTGTAACTCCTATTAAACGGAAGACCTATGAGGTTGCTCGTGCTTCTGCAGAAACTGCATTAACCGGCGCAGAATTAATTCGCGAAGGGAATGAAAAAACAGTCTATGCTTTATGCCGGCCTTCAGGACATCATGCAGGCCCTCGTGTTTTTGGCGGTTATTGTTATTTTAATAATGTAGCTACAGCAGCTGAGTATTTATTACCTGAGGGGAAAGTAGCTATTGTAGATATCGATTATCATCATGGAAACGGAACTCAGGAATTTTTTAATGAAATAAAATCTGTATTTACTGCATCAATACATTGCGATCCTTCTAACGAGTACCCATACTTTTGGGGATATGCCGACGAAAAAGGAACAGGTCAGGCAGTTGGGGCAAATCATAATGAACCTTTACCCAAGGATACCCATATAGAGCAATATAGCGCAGCAGTTGACAGAATTATAAGTAAAATACGTGTGTTTAAACCTGCATATTTAATTATTGCTGCCGGCTTTGATACTCATATCGATGACCCGATTGGGGGCTTTAAGCTTCAAACAGAAGATTATATCTCATTTGGTAATCAGTTTAAGTCGTTGGAAATACCAACATTGGTTTGTCAGGAAGGTGGATATAATGTTGATAATCTTGGTAATTGTGTAAAGAATTTTCTTTTGGGGTTGATGTGAAATGAGAATTTAATTCTCTGCTGAAATTATGTTTGGTTTACAAGCAATAATTTAGGGATAAACTAAAAGGGGAATATGAGAGAAATTAATTCCAATATTCTTAGCACCCGTAATAATTTTAAAAAAAGCTTTTGTTTTAATCTTTAATATGCATTGGATTGATTTTTGCATTTTTAGTGTTTACATGTTGTCAATGTTAGGTATAGGTGTTTATTTTTTGCGCAAGAATAAAACCACCGATGATTATTTTGTTGGGGGTCGAAATTTAAATAGTTTACATATTGGATTATCAGTGGTTGCAACTGATGTTGGTGGCGGATTCTCTATTGGATTAGGGGGATTAGGATTTGTTATGGGCTTATCAGGAAGTTGGTTGTTATTTACAGGTTTGTTAGGAGCCTGGTTAAGCGGGGTTCTCCTCATTCCAAAAGTAGCCGGTTTAGCAAGAAAAAAAGGTTTTTTTTCGTTTCCTCAGTACTTAGAACATATTTTTGATAAGCGAGTAGCCCTTCTCGCAGGGGTAATTTCTGCTATAGGATACATTGGCTTTACAAGCTCTCAGTTGCTTGCAGGGGCAAAATTGGCATCTTCAACATTTCTTGATTTATCATTAAGTCAGGCTTTACTAATAATGGGTGTCGTTGCTGTTGTTTATACGGGAATAGGTGGGTTAAAAGCTGTAATTTATACCGATACAGTGCAATGGATAGTTTTAATGGCAGGTCTCATTTTTGTCGCACTTCCCTTTGCTTACTTTAAAATTGGAGGGATTAAATCAATAACTTCAACCTTACCACCTTCATTTTTAAGTTTAACAGCTATATCATGGCAAAAGGTTATTAACTGGATGTTTACAATTATTCCGATTTGGTTTATAGGAATGACTTTGTATCAAAGAATATACGCTTCAAAGGACACTAAAACTGCTCAAAAAGGATGGTTTATTGCCGGATTTTTTGAGTATCCTATTATGGCATTTATAGGTGTGGTTTTAGGAATGTTTTCAAGGGTAGCTTTAGAAAATGGTCTTTTAAAGGGGTATACTCTTTCAAATCTTGATGCAGAAATGGGGTTGCCTGTTTTATTAAGAACTGTGCTTCCGGTAGGATTTTTAGGTATTGTGTTATCTGCCTATTTTTCTGCAATAATGTCAACAGCCGATAGCTGCCTGATGGCTGCATCCGGTAATATCTTAACCGATGTAGTAAAAAAGCATAATTCTAAAAACGGACTTGTTTATTCACAAATTCTAACATTATTAATCGGAATATTAGCCCTGTTGATTGCTGTAAAAATGACAAGTGTACTTGATTTAATGTTGTACTCTTATTCTTTTATGGTTTCGGGTATGTTTATTCCGGTATTAGCTGCCTTGTTTTTAAAGAAACCAAACTCTATAGCAGCACTTTTTTCAATGATTGCCGGGGGAGGTACAACATTAGCCTTAATTATATCAGGTATAAGTTTGCCATTTGGTTTAGATGAAAATATTTTTGGTATTGTAACAGCCTTGATAACATATACAATTACGAACTTTATTCGTAATTCATAGATTGCCAATCCAATTTGTAAGCACATTGACAAAGTCGCACAGGCAATGCTCCACCAAAACTTTCCAAAGAGCATAAAAATTAGAATTAAAATATGAAGACGCAAAGAACAATGCCACAGAAGAATCCTATAAAAAATTCCTTGAAAACTATCCTGATAGTAAATATTCGGAAGAAATAGAAATACTCCTCAATAGCATATTAAATCCTTATCCGATCTATTTGTATTGGTCTTTTCAGGTTGATACAACCAGACCAGGGCCAGAATTTATTCATGATGTTAATTACATTAAAAAGGCAGAATCCGAAATTGATAAGGCTTCAATAAGAATGAAATTTTTAACAAAAGGAGAAAATAAAGAACTTAAAGAATCACGAACATCAGGTGCTTTTATCGTAGTAACTCCGGGAGAATCAGGAACGTTAACTGACGATGAATCGTCCATAAAGAATATTGATTCCGTTTCTAATTATGAAATTAATAAATATGAATGGAAGAGACTGGTATTAGTTCCTATGCTTTATTATAAAGGTGAAGGTAAAATTCATTTTGCATTGTTTGACACTTTAAATAATAGCAAGCTTTCCAATTGGGTGAATTGTACATTGCGAAGAGGCGAGCATACTGAGTTTATTTATGAGGAATAATATTAATATAGCAGTAATTTTT
>CAZBUF010000096.1:0-3304 GCA_964495025.1 uncultured Bacteroidales bacterium
ATATTTTAGGTCATGAGGTTTATTCCGATCTTATCGAACCGGACAATAACTTATTTAAGGTTGATATCTCAGATATTGAACCCGGAATTTATTATATGAAGATAAAAACTGATAAATCACAGTTTTTACGTAAGATATTCGTCAGGTAATACCTGAATCTTTCCGTTGGAAGAAGCCGTCTCATATTTTTTTTGAGACGGCTTTTTTTAACATCTGTGCTACTTCCTGGAAAAATCGCTATTGCGATCCCGCCTGACTTGTACCCTATATGACGGGAAGCGGGAAAAGAAGTCATACAGGCCTTATATTCAAAATTTTTTTATATCTTTTAGACCGGGTTTATGATTAAATTATGAGCACAAATCAACCACTGGCAGAGCGGCTTAGGCCGAAAGATCTTAATGAGTTTGTTGGACAGGAACACCTGGTGGGTGAGAATTCCATACTAAGACAAAGCATTGAATCAGGTAACATACCATCCTTCATTCTCTGGGGCCCTCCCGGAACAGGAAAAACAACACTGGCAAAAATCATTGCCAACCGCCTGGAAAGGCCGTTTTATGGGCTGAGTGCCATAAATTCCGGGGTAAAAGATATCAGGAACACTATAGATAAGGCAAAAAACCAGCAATTCTTCAACCGCCCCAACCCAATATTATTCATTGATGAGATTCACAGGTTCAACAAATCACAGCAGGATTCACTGCTCGCTTCAGTTGAACAGGGTATTCTTACCCTTATAGGTGCGACCACTGAAAATCCTTCATTTGAGGTGATATCCCCCCTGCTCTCCAGGTGCCAGGTTTACGTTTTGAAATCGCTGGATAAAGAGCACCTGCTGCAGATAATAAAAAAGGCGCTTGCAAAAGATATTATTTTAAAGGATATGCCAATAGATATTAAGGAATATGAGGCACTGCTTCGTTATTCGGGCGGGGACGCAAGAAAGCTGTTGAACCTCATTGAGCTGGTTGTGAATTCTGTAAAAGCAGGTAAAAACAAAAAAATTACGATCACCAACGATATTGTCGTTGCTAAAGTACAGGAAAACATAGCACTATATGACAAGAACGGTGAACAGCATTACGACATTATCTCAGCTTTTATCAAATCCATCAGGGGAAGCGATCCTAATGCTGCCGTGTACTGGCTTGCAAGAATGATTGAAGGTGGCGAAGATCCGAAGTTCATAGCACGAAGGTTGGTGGTGCTTGCAGCAGAAGATATAGGCCTGGCCAATCCGAATGCATTCCTCCTGGCCACAAACTGCTTCCAGGCCGTTAACATGATAGGCTGGCCGGAATCAAGGATAATACTATCAGAGATAGCAATCTACCTGGCAACATCACCAAAGAGCAATTCAGCATACAGGGCAATTAATGAAGGACAGGAGCTGGTGAATAAAACCGGCGACTTGCCCGTTCCGCTGAACATAAGAAATGCCCCGACAAAACTCATGAAAGAGCTGGGTTATGGAGATGATTATAAATATGCCCATAACTATGAGGGTAACTTTACTGTCGAGGAATTTATGCCTGACAAGATAAAGAATACTATCTTATATATGCCGCAGGATAATACCAGGGAAAAAGAAATTATCAGCAGGCTGTCCAGAATATGGAAAAATAAATACAAATACTGAAATATTTTTGTGAATAAATAGTTATATTGGGTGCATATACATAAAAAATAATTATTATTCTATAATGGCAAATTATTCAAGGAATATCAATGAAAAGGAACTCCTCGCGAAGATTGTCAGGTTATTCACCGATAACCCTGTATTGAGAGACTATTGCAATATAACTGATCTTGAAGCTGAGATATGTAAAAAAGTGTATATCGGGGATAAGCTTTTAAGTGAGCTTTCAATTCCTAATAAAGTAAAAAAATCGCAGGTAAAAGAATTTGCTGCTGCTCCTTTTATAAAAGTAATAAATAAGATATCTGAGCTGATAAATGACAGCTACAGCGTTGATGATATAACAGGCAACCGTAATGAGGATGTTGAAAACGAACATGATAGCATGTTTGACGACAACTACCAGGATATCAGTCTCGATGAGTTTGTTATCTCGGAACGTACAAAAAGAATTCTTAAGGAACATAATATTACCACTATCCGTAAGCTTGAAGAACTGGATTTCGACAAATTAAGGTTTGATAAGAATTACGGTGTAAAAACAATCTTTGAACTTCAGCAACTGGCCGGAAAACTCAAGGGCTCAAGAGATATCCTGTCCATACACAGAAAAACCGGCAAACAATAAGGCCTTATGCACATTAAAGAGTCTGTTCCTGATATTAAACATGCTGACACAAATAACTTTTTTCTTATTGCCGGGCCTTGTGTTGTTGAAAGCAGGGAAATATGTTTTTCAATTGCCGAAAAAATAATTACGATCACCAATAAGCTTAATATCCCTTATATTTTTAAGGCATCCTATAAAAAGGCAAACAGGTCGAAAATGGACTCATTTTCGGGTATCGGTAACAGCAAAGCACTGGACATACTGCTTGAAATAAAAAACACATTGAATATCCCGGTTCTCACTGATATTCATTCTGTTGATGAAGCAAGCCTGGCTGCCCCGTATGTTGATATTCTACAGATCCCCGCTTTCCTGTGCAGGCAGACAGACCTGCTGGTAGCGGCAGCTGAAACCGGAAAAGCTGTAAATATCAAGAAGGGCCAGTTTATGGCTCCCGGATCAATGAGGTTTGCCGTAGAAAAAGTTGTTTCCTCAGGCAACAATAAGATAATACTGACCGAAAGAGGGACAATGTTCGGTTACCAGGATCTTATTATCGATTACCGCGGAATCATTGAGATGCAAAAAACAGGCTTCCCTGTAGTGCTTGATATTACTCATTCATTGCAGCAGCCGAACCAGGATACCGGCGTGTCAGGAGGCCAGCCGGAATTAATAGAAACTATCGCAAGGGCAGGCATTGCCGCAGGTGTCGACGGCATTTTCCTGGAAACCCATCCCAATCCCTCCGAAGCCAAATCTGACGGACTGAACATGCTGAACCTGAACAAACTTGAAGACCTGCTGACAAAACTCGTGAAAATAAGAAGTTGTATCTCGGGGTTCAATTAGGCGTTTTAGGATAAAAAAACATAGATGCGTTTGTTTCAAATAACCAGCTAAATATTTTTATTGAGGATAAGCTGCTGCTGAAGGACCGCTTGTTCATCAAAATATATTCCATGGATGGTTCACTGCTTCTTGAGGATAAAATTACGTCATCTTTAAAGGCAATTAACTTAAATGAATTAAACAGCGGTTTCTATATTGCC